>CAILQO010000306.1 GCA_903836285.1 uncultured Chloroflexota bacterium | reverse complement strand
CCGGCGACCTCGAGGGCTTGGGGCAGGTTTGCCTCGCCCGGTTGTGCGACCAGGCGACCAATCGCGTTCGTCAAGTCGTTGGTGTCGCCCGGTGCCGCGCCGGCGAGCTCCTGACGTGCGGCCCCGGCGACGGAGACGATGACCGCTCGGTCGCCGGGCCGCAAGCGGGACACGACCAAAGCGGCGCGCGCCTTTGCCTCGTCGAGGCGGGTCGTGACGCCTCGTCGGGCGACGGCGGCGGCGAATGGGCCGCCGCTGACGACCGCTGCGTCACCGTCGGAAGCGAGCATCGGCACTGAGGTGTCGACGATGATCGCGACCGTACGCGGCACCGGCACGAGCCGTGACAGGGCAGGGCGCCCCAGTGCCAATGCGATGAGCAGGGCGGCAACAACCTGCATCAAGAGGAGGGCGTGCCTGCGAAGCCATGCCAACGGACTGCGAGTGGTCTCGAGGTCAAGCGTGCGCCGCCAGAGGAGGATGCTTGACACCTCCACGCGCCGGCTGCGCGGGCGCAGCAGGTAGAGGCCGAGGATCGCCACTGCTGCCCCGGCCCACGCGAGGCCCCACGGCGAGAGGAGTTGCGCGCCGGTCATGGACGACACCAGGAGGTGGCCCGAGCGAAGGTTTGCCTCGGCATGCTCGTTGTGGTGCATCCGGCGTGGCGTCGCCGACGGGGCAGCTCATGGCGTGACCGGGTTGACGCCATCTCAAGCGACGATTCGGCGGGCGCGGGCGTCGTGGAAGAGGAAGTCCTCGACACCCACGGCGGTGTTGACCGGGACGTAGCGGATTTGGCGACGTGCGCAGAGTGCCTCCTGCTCGGCGATCCACGTGCCGACACGTTCACGGTAGCGAGCACCAAGGGATGCGTCGGCTGCGACGCGAACCACCTCGCCGGTCTCCCGGTCGTACAGGTCGAGGTCACCATCCAGGTCGGGATCGACTTCCGAATGGTCGATGACGTGGGCGACCACTGCCTCGTACCCGCGTTCGACAAGGGCGTGGAGCCCGTCGTGTGCTCCGGGTGATAGCAGGTCGGAGATGACGACGACGAGACCTCGTGGGCGGTGACCTGCGGCAAGGCCCCGTAACGAGGCGCCAAGATCGGTCTTCCATGCCGGTGCGAGGCCCCCGAAGAAGCCGAACAGGCGCGGGTACGATGCCCGGCCACGAAGCGGCGTCGAGACGGTCACGACCCGGTCAGCGATGGCAACGCCGGTCACGGTGTCAGAGGCGCAGAGGCCAACGTAGCCGACCGCCGCCGCGAGGCGACGGGCATGCCCAAGCTTGTTCACCACTCCCCAGTCCATGCTGCGCGACACGTCGACGACGACGTAGACCGCGAGGCTCTCCTCGTCCTCACGCAACTTGACGACGAGGCGATCGGACCGTCCGTAGATATTCCAGTCGATGCTGCGGGGGTCGTCGCCGGGCGCGTACTCGCGGTAGTCCGCGAACTCGATGGAGGTTCCTCGCAAGCGGCTGCGTCGACCGCCGAAGCTGATCGCTCCGTGCTGCCGACGCGCCACGACGCGCAGTCGCTCGAGACGGCGGAGGAACGGGTCCTCGAACGCGGTCGGCGCGGCGGGCAGCTCGGTTGGCGGGGCCGCCGCCGGATCGGATGCCGCCGGGCGAGGCGGGACGGTGAACCATGGCAGCTTGAGCGCCCGCCGAACCCGGCCGATGCCGACCCCTTCCGGCATGTCCACGCCGGTTCGCTGGTTGCTTGGGGTGCCGGTCACGGGTCTCCCACCTTGATCGAGGGCAAGCCCTCTGATCCGAGGATGAACCGGACGGGCGGCGATGCTGTCGAACCGACGCGCAGGCTTGAGGCCGTCAGGCCGGATTGTCCGGGACCGACCCGGGGTGCTGTGTTGCCCCCGCTCGTGGTCACGAGACCCGCACTCGTTCGACCATGTCATCGACCCGCACTCCCATGAGCAACTGGTCGATGATGGCGTCGGCAGTGACCCCGTCGGCCTCGGCCTCAAAGTTCAGCAGGAGGCGATGGCGCAGTGCGAGGTGCGCCGCCCAGCGGACGTCCTCGAAAGCGACGTTGTAGCGACCGTCGAGCAGGGCGCGGACCTTGCCGGCAAGGACGAGCGCTTGCCCTGCGCGAGGGCTGGCGCCAAAGCGGACGTACTGGCGCACGTGCCGGGGGGCGTCACGCTGGTCCGGATGGCTGGCGATCACCAGCCGGGCAACGTAGTCCCGGACGTGCTGGGCAATCGGGACCTGCCTGACGAGTGCCTGCAGGCGAAGAATCTCCTCCGGCCCGGCGACCGGGGAGATGCGCGGGGGTGCGTCGCCGGTCGTGAGATCGAGGATGGCGGTCAGGTCCTGGAGGCTCGGGTAGCCGACAAGAATCTTGAAGGCAAATCGGTCCAGTTGCGCCTCGGGCAACGGGTAGGTTCCCTCCATCTCCAGCGGGTTCTGGGTCGCGAGGACCATGAACGGTGCGGGCAATGCCCGCACGTTGTTCGCGACGGTGACCTGACCTTCTCCCATCGCCTCAAGGAGGGCAGACTGCGTCTTTGGCGTGGCGCGGTTGACCTCGTCGGCCAGCAGCAGGTTCGCAAAGACCGGGCCAGGCTCGAACCGGAATGCGCGTCCACCGCCGGGGTCGTCAGCAATGATGGTGGTGCCGGTGATGTCCGCCGGCATGAGGTCCGGCGTGAACTGAATGCGGCTGTACGCGAGGTCGAGTGCGCTGGCGAGCGCGCGGACGAGGCGCGTCTTTCCGAGGCCGGGAACACCTTCAAGCAGGACGTGCCCACCGGAGAGCAACCCGACAAGGGCGCCTGAGAGCACGTCCTCCTGACCGACGATCACGCGACGCACCTCGGTCAGGATCCCGCTGGTAACCCGGGCGAACAGGTCGAGATCAGATTCGCGACCGCCCGGTCGGGGGTACTGGCTAGCCATGAGGACCTCCGTGGACGTGCTGGGCGAGGGTGTGGCATCGGCTCATGGGCGGCCGTCCACGAGCCCCCGCTGGGGGGCGGGACGGGCGGCGGCGGGAGCACCTTCCGCGTCGGGCGTGAAGTACTGCCGGACAGCACCGGCATGTTCGCGTGGGATGGCGTTCACGTCAGCAGCCGCGCCGATCGGTGCGCTGCTTGCGGGACCACCAGGGATGGCGGCCGGTGCGGGCGGGGGCGCCGCTGGCGTGTCGGAGCGTGGCGGTCGCCAGGTCGACGGCCCCTCGCCCTGCTGGGCCTCCACCGAGATGGGCACGGCCTGCGCCTCGAGACGCGTCGCGCGTCCGGGAGCGGCACTTCCGGCACCGCTGCCCACGCCCGAACCTGGGCCAGTCGCGTTCCCCGATGCGTCGGCTGACCCGGCGCGGAGTTGCTGGTCGAGCGTGCCTAGGCCTCCTTCGCCGACATCACCCTGCCTGGCGGGTCCCCCGGCGCCAGATTGCCCGTCGCTCGCCTGATCACCTTGACCGGCCTGTGGGGGGGTCTTCGCACTAGCGCTCGGTGGTTGTGCTCCGGCTGGGTTGCCTTGTGGGAGGGATGGTTGTGCCCCCCGCGCGAGGTCACTTGCGCGGGCATCGCGGTCGCGTTGGGCGTTGGATGCCTCGCCGGCTTGGCGGACCGCATTTGCCTCGCGCCGGACCGCATCTCGGGCGTCATTCTCGCGGAACTGCGACAGCGCCTGTGACGCCTGACGGGCGGCGTCGGAGACCTGACGGTCGGCCGATTGCGTGTCCTTCGCGGCTTGGTCGAAGGCGTTGGCAAGCGCCTCGCGCTCGCTTGGGCCGAGTTTTGCAAGCTGGTCGGCCAGCTGGTTCAACTGGTCGGCGGCGCGAGGAGCGTCGCCCCGGCGCAATGACTCCCCGACGGCGCGCGAGGCCTGGGCCTGTCGGAGGGCATCCCCGAGCTTTTGGAGGGCCTCAGCACGTGCGGCGGCAGAGGGCTGCTGCAGGCCGTCCTGAGCTTGCGCCCCAGTCGAAGAATCTTTGGGGGATTGGCCCGCTTGAGGTTGGCCACGCTCTTCGCCATCGGTCCGGTCACCGAGGAGCCCGCTCCCTTGCGTGCCGGCCTCGCCGGGGCGGGCGCCCCGCGCCTCGATGGCGTCCCCGGTGCCACTGCGGTCGGAGGCGTCAGGCAAGACCGGTGGGGGCGTCTCGCCGGCGGCGCGGGCGTCGGCGAGGACAAGGGTCGGCTCCTCGACGATGCTGGCGTCGGCCGGAGGTTCGGGCCATGCGAGGATCACGGCGGATGAAACCAGGGCGGCGACGGCGGTCCCAAGGCGAACTGTGGCTTCGCGGCGCCATCTAGCGTCGCTGGGAATCGCGGGGAGGGACGCTGCCGGAACGATCGCGCGCGCGACGCCCGACGCACCGGTCACCTGCATGGTGACAAGCTCACCTTCAACGCCAGCGTCGAGGAGTTCAAGGGCGGTCGCCAGCTGAGCGCGCAAGCCAAGATGGCTGTCGGCGCGCCGGGCGGCCTCGAACGGGCCGATCCGGCGGATCAGGGCGCGGGTAAGGATGACCGTCGCCCATGTGCCGGCCGCCACGGCAATCGCGAGCCCAACGGTGCCCATTTCCATCACACGGCCAAGGGCGATGGCAATGAAGGCAACAATGGCGGCGCGAACGACGGTGCGGGGGGCCGTGACGACCGCGTCCTGGAGTCGGAACCGCCCTACCAAGCGCTGGAGGTCACGCTCAATCGCCGGTTGCGCCGCGTCGCTTGCGAACGGGCGGCGGTGCGCCGGAGTTGGGTCGATTACGGCTAGAGGAACAGTGACCGAATGCCGGTCCTGTTGGCCCGTCGCGACAGCCAACATCTGCCCCACAATCCGGGGCATCCACCGCGGCGTAGTCGCGTCGGGGCGTCGCACCGTGCCTCGTCTCGCCAAGGGGTTCGGGCAGGCAACCGGCGACGGGTCCGTCTCCGAACTGCCCGGACCGGCGACCACCACCCCACCCGGGTGACGCGCGCGCGACCCTCCACCTTGCGGGCCAAGCGTAGCACCGAACCGTCGTGGAAGGCGGCGGAACGATCGCCCAATGGTGGGGGGAGACTCGCGTAGACTTCGTCGATGGCGCCCTTGCCCCGGGAGATTGAGATCGACCCGCGACTGGCGGTGGGCGGTGCTGTGGCGACGCCGGAGAACCCTGGATCCAGCGCGATCGATGACTTTCGCGTGCACGCGATGGCGGCCCTGCGCGCCGAGGGCTATCGCATGACGCAGCAGCGAGGTGCGTTGCTCGAACTGATCGCGCGAAGTCGCGGACACCTTGACGCGGTGGCGCTGCACCAGTTGGCTCGGGTCGCCGACCCGCGGATCAGCCTGTCAACCGTCTACCGGACGTTGTCGCTGCTCAAGCGCCATGCCCTTGTGACCGAAGTGCACCTGAACGAGGAGCACCATCACTACGAGGCGCGGATCGGCGAGGCCCACTACCACCTGATCTGCCGGGAGTGCGGCGGGGTTGAGGAGTTCGGGGCGGAGGTCCTTGAGTCGATGCGCCTCGTCTTCCGCCGAGATTACGGGTTTGTCGTTCACGCCGTGGACTTGGACGTGTCAGGCACCTGCAAGAACTGCGCGCCGTAGTCTGGGCCGGTGTGGCTCCGGGTGCGAAACGTATACTTGCAGGCGCATGACGCCTGACGCGCCAGAGGTCAGAACCCCGGCCATCCAAGGCGTGGGAGACCCACACCGGCCCGGCCAGGCAAACGGTGAGACGCAACGGGCCCGCGCGAACTCCAGTGCCCGCCCCGGCGTGGTGCGTCCGACCGGCGAAGTTCGTCGCGCCCTTGCGCCGATTGAGTTCACCTTCGACCTTCGCCAGACGCCGGCGGAAAAGGTGGTCGGGCGGGTTTTCGCCGCGCTGGATCGCGTCACGCCGGACGTCACGTTGCTCGTGATCCTCCGTGACATCCCGGAGATGGCGGGGGTTACTGCCAACGTATCCGCGCTGCTCGGGCGGGCTGGCTACCAATCCGACATGTCCCGGCTCCCGTCCGGAGGGCAGCGCATGCGCATCCGGTCGCGCAACCGTCCGCGCGAGGTGGCCGGGATGGCGCCTGCCGTTGACATCGGGTCATCCGACCAGTCTTTCGAGGCACCGCCACCCGTCGACCCGTTTGGCGACGGCTGACCGCCGCACTCGTTTGGGGGCGTGCAAGCGTCGTCCCGACATCAGGCGCACGCCGCGACAGCCGCGGCCACCTCCACGATGACCATGTCGTCGGCAGGCACGCGTGCGTGTCGCTCGGCCTGCGTGAAGCGATGCAGGGCGCCTCGAGCAGCTGGACCACCGATCTGACCGAGTGCCCACGCGGCGTGGCCGCGGACGATCGAGTCGGCGCCCGCGTCGAGGACAATCGCGGCAAGTATTGGCACCGCTGATGGGTCTCCCAAGTTGCCGAGGACGACGCAGGCGTTGCGTTGCAGGCCACGCCGCTTCGTGCGCCAGATGGCGGATCGCCGGTATCGGGCGCGGAACTCAGGTTCATCCATGGCAAGGATCGGGAAGAGCGCGGGCCACGCGTCGTCTGGTGTGGACGCGCGCAAGTCGGCAAGGCGCCCGCGCGCAGGCCGCCGGTTCACTGGGCAGCTGTCCTGGCAGTCGTCGCATCCGAAGAGCCATTCGCCGATGGCTGGTCGCAGGTGCATGGGGATGAGACCCCGGTTCTCGATTGTGTGGAAGCTGACGCAGGTACGCGCGTCGAGGATGCCGGGGGCAACCAAGGCACCGGTCGGGCATGAGTCAATGCAGCGGGTGCACGCGCCACATGACTTGGCGAGGGGTGCGTCCGGTTCGATTTCGAGGTCGGTCAGGATGGTGGCGAGCAGGGTGTAGGTCCCGATCCCGGGCGACAGGACCATCGTGGACTTTCCCGCCCACCCGAGACCGGCGCGGATCGCGACGGCGCGTTCGGCAAGCGGACTGCTGTCGACGAACGTGCGAGTCCGGACCGGGCTTCCGGCGATCCTGGTGAGACCGGTCGCGACCTCGTTCGCCGCTTCGCGCAGGACGTCGTGGTAGTCGCGACCCCACGCGTAGCGGGCGACGCGACCGCGTGGGTTGCTTGGGTCAACGGGTGGTCGGGGCACGTCGTCCCAGTACGACGCAGCCATGACGACAAATGATTTGGCCCCATCGAGAAGCGAGGCGGGATCGGTCGCGCGCGCGATCCGGTCTGCGGTGATCCACTCCATGCCGTCTAGGCGGCCTTCGTCAAGCCGGGCGCGCATTGCGGTTGCGGCGCCGTCGAGCGGACGGGCGTCTGCGACCCGCGTGACGTCAAAACCGACCTCACGGGCGAGTTCGCGCACGGCCTCGCGAACGGTCACCGAACCCCTCGCACGACCGGCGCCAATCTGGGATCTGTCGCACGGTCGGCTAGGTGGGACCCCGGTCGGTGATACGATCCCGGTCCGGAAGGAGCACCCCCACCGTGCGAGTAGTGCAGTTCCACCGACCGGGGCGCGGGCCGCGCACGGGGGTCGTTCGCGACGGCGTCGTCTTTGACGTTACCGACGAGGCAGGCGACGCGCTGACCTTGCTGCTTGCCCACCATGCTGGTGCCCCAGAGCCGCGTGGCGTCGCGGCTGGTTCGTATGCATCCTTCGACGTCGCTCCCCACGAAGACGTCGCACACTTGCTGATGCCGGTCTTCCCCACGGAAGTGTGGGGCGCCGGCGTGACGTACAAGCGGAGCGCCGAGTTTCGTGACGAGGACGCGACGACCTCCAAGGGAATCTACGACCTCGTGTACGTCGGCGCACGCCCGGAACTGTTCTACAAGGGGCGGGCAGTGCACTGCGCCGGCCCGAACGGCGACGGCGGCATCCGGGCGGATAGCGCCTTCACCGCACCCGAGCCGGAGATGGCAATCATTATTGCGGCGAACGGCGACGTCTTGGGCTACACGCTGTGCGACGATGTTTCGGCGTGGGATATCGAGCGCGACAACCCCTTGTACCTGCCCCAGTCGAAGATTTTCCGTGGCTGCGCGGTGATCGGCCCGACGGTCGTCACGCCCGATGAGGTGCCAGACCCGTCGGCGTTGCACCTGCGCGCGACGATCTCGCGTGGCGGCCACGAGATCTTCGCCGACGAGTGCGGCGTCGATCGCATGAAACGGTCGCTGCCGGAGCTGGTGCACTTCCTGCGCCTCAACAACCCGATTCAGGACGGCACGGTGCTGTCGACCGGGACGGGGATCATCGTGACCCAAGAGCAGGCCCTGCACGAAGGCGATCTGGTGACGATTGAGGCGTCGCCGATCGGGGCGTTGCGCCACGGAATGCGAAAGCTGCCGCTCGACGCTTGACGTGCCACGCCCGGGACCGGGCGGCCCGCTGCCCGTCTCGCCATCGGTGCGCAGCAGCGGGGTGAGGGGGAGGCCCGCAGGGGTGTATTCAGGTGGGGTTCGGTCGCCTCGGTGTCGGCGGGTTACGTGACGGCCGGTGACTCGCCGTAGTGCCACTGGCGCCACCATTGGTAGGCGAGGGGGATTCCCCTTGAGGAGGGGAACTGGGGCACGTAGCCGAGCAGGTCGTGCGCCTTGGCGAGGTCGGCCACGTACTGGCTGATCTCGCCAACGCGGATTGTCCCCAGTTCGAAGTACGGTTCGATCCCGGCGGCCTTTGCGACAAGTGTCGCGGCTTCAAGGAGCGTCGTGCCCGTGCCGGTCCCAAGGTTGATTGCATGGCCCGACACGCTCCCGGGTGCGTGAACCAGGCGGTCAATCGCACGGACAACCCCATCGACGGCATCGTCGATGTACGTGAAGTCGAACGTCTTGTGGGGCCCGAAGATCGTGAGCGGCGCACGGCGAGGGACGCGGTCGCATAGGAGCGGCACGAACCTTCCGTTGCGATCGAGGTCATCGAACCTGCCGTAGACATTGCTGAACCGGATGATCACGAACGGAAGTTGGAAGCACCTCGCAAAGCTGCGGATGAGGGCCTCATCAGCGAGCTTGGCGGCGGCGTAGGGGCTTGCAGCACCTTCAAGGCGCACGGCGTCCTCGCGCACCGGCACGCTCGCTTGCTCGCCGTAGACCTCACGCGAGCTCCCGAAGATCACCGGGGTGCCAGTCTGGCGGCAGTAGTCGAGGGCACGGTGCGTGACGGTGTAGTTTTCGAGGGCGTTTGACGGGTGCTCGACCGACTCGTGCACCTTGGCTCGCGCCGCGAGGTGGACGACGACATCGGCTTGCCCCCACGGTGCGGGGTCGAGTGAGCCTGTGGTGCAGAGGTCTTCGAGACGAGTCGGGATCCGGTCGGTCCACGGGTTCGGCAGGCGATCGATGCCGGCGACCTCAATGCCGTCGGCCATCAGGCGAAGCCCCAGGCTCGTCCCGATGAGGCCGCTCGATCCCGTGATGATCACCCGCATATCGTGGCCTCGCTCCGTCACATGTGCCGGGCGGCGCGTCGCGCGCGCGTCTCCGACGTCGAACAAGGGTACGGCGCGCAGGTCGCCCGGGGCTGTCGGCGGTCCTTGATGGATACCTTCCTTACCACGACGCTTGGAGCAGCCAGTCGGCCAGTCGCATGAGGCGCGATGCTGCCCAGATGACGATGCCGTATGCGGCGATTGCCGCCGGCGCACCCCACGCAGGGCCGACCAGCTCGCGCCAGAAGGGGGGCCCGATAAGGAAGATCATCAGGGCACCGAGGGAGCAGCCGCCGATGGCGAGGAAAACTAGGGCCATCGAGGCGAGCACGCGGAACATGGGTCGGGATGCTAGCCGGAGGCGCCAGACGGTGTCGGCAGCGGGGCGCGCGTCACGCAATCGCACCGGGAATAGGTCCTCAGGCGTACCGGTGATCGCACCAGTGCACTCGGGGAACGGCTTGCCGTTCGTGGACGCCTATCGGCGACTCCAAGGGTACCCTCGGCGCGATGGCAGGTGATGGTGGGCCAGTGGCCGACCTGCAGGGGTACGGCCCTCGATGCCGCATCGCGGTCGTGGCCACACCGCGCGCGCCGCGCACCGTCTTCGATGGATTGCATGACGGCGCGCTGCGCGTCCGACTGGCTGCACCTCCGGTGGATGGTGCGGCAAACCAGGCGCTCTGCCGCTTCCTTGCCGACCGGCTCGGCGTTCCGGTGGTCGACGTGACGGTGGTGCGCGGGCATTCCGCACGCCGGAAGCTCATTGACGTTCACGGTATCGACGCCGTTGAGGCGCGGATGCGACTCGGGCTGCTCCCGTGACGGGAATGAGGATATCGACGCCGAAGCCGGCGCGCACGACCTCGTCAACGCGACCACCACGTCGTTTTGCGGCTACTCGGTGACCTTGTACGGCTGATACCAGTGCTCGGCCGCGCCGGCCGTGTCCCGGTCGAGAACGGTGACGGCGGCCTTCGCACTGGCTTCGGTGGAGTACACGCCGACGAGGGTGTCGCTCTCGCGCAGGGTTGCCTCGGTATCAGTCCAAGAGACGGCACGGAAGACGATCCACACCTGCCCAGTGATTGGCGACGCCGGTGGGCCGTCACGCTCCTCGTCGTCCTCATCATCGTCGTCGAACGGCTCGAGGTCCGGATCAAGCCCGGGATCAGCGAGTTCGGCCGGGCTGCCGAGGAATGCGCTGATGTCCAAGCGTTGCCGGGAGGCGTCGCGACGCTGCTTCTGGCGGTCGCGAATCGTGGCGCTCGGTTCGACGGTGTGACCTGCCGTGGGAGCGTCGGGGTCGACCGATGGGAACGGTGATTCCGGTGCATCGGACTTGGTGGACTCAGTCGGCGGAGCGGAGTCGGTGCCGGAGCGTCGCCGGCGGAACAGGTCGCGTGGTTGCATCGGGTTGACGCTACACGATGGGGGATCCTCGTGGGCACGTACGTTCGGCCGTCCCTGCCACTTGCGACCGGCACGCCGGCCGGAGTGACACCGGCGTCTTGAATCCGGATACGTTCCGACGGACCGTGCGGCGTACCCTCGACGTCGGCAGGAACGGTCGGCAATGGCCACGGAGGGCGATCAGATGACTGCGGACGGCGTGTCAGGGACGGACCGCGTGGCACAGGATGCGCACGCCCGATGGGAGGCGCTCGGGCGGGTGAACGGGCCACTGACCCGCCCGTGGCAACTCGCGGACGGCGCGACGGCGCGTGCGCGGGTCGACCCGAACGGGTTGATGGCGCGCTTCCTCGGAGATGATCTCCGTGGGATTCACGTGCTCCTCGCGTGCGGGGGTGGCGGACAGCAATCGGCGGCGCTCGGCCTGCTTGGCGCGAGCGTGACGGTTGTTGACCAGGACGCTGGTCAGTTGGCGCGTGACCATAGGACGTGGGAGGCGCACCACCTGCCTGCCGGGTCGCTCGCCACCTTGCGGGCCGATATCCGTGACGTGGCAGCGATCGATCTGGTAGGTGAGCCGTTCGCCCTCGTATGGATGCCGTACTCGATCAACTTCGTGCCGGACTGCCGGCCGGTCATCACTGCGCTTGCCTCAAAGCTGGCGCCGGAGGGCGTCTTCCGGTTGCAGGCGGCGAACCCGTTCGTTCTCGGGATGCATCCGGGCGATCGGGCGGGCGACGCGTACCTGCGTCGGGGAACCTACGTCGACGGCGACCGCGTGGTGGCAGCCGACCCCGAGTGGGTGTATGACCGGTCGCTCGGCATCGACGTGCCCCGTGCCGTTGAGTACCGTCATACCCTCTCAACCTTGATCAACGCGACCGTCGAGGCAGGCCTGCGCGTCGTTCACGTGGAGGACGCAGTCGACGTGCCGATGGACCCCACCGAGGCGCCTGGAACGTGGGATCACTTCTGCGCGACGAACCCGCCATGGCTCGCCATCTGGGCGATACGCCCCTAGTCCGAAAATGGGTCCGCCGAGGCCTATGCGAGCGGCACGCCGGCGCGGGCGGCGACACGAGCTCGGGCGGCGTCGGCCTCGTGGGTTACGGTGTCCTCGTCGAGGGTGACCACCATCCCATCGGCAACGACTTGGCGACCGCCGACCCAGACGGAGCGAACGTCGCGAGCGGTGGTTGCATGCACGAGGCGGACATACGGGTCGCCTCCACCAGACTGGTGCGCCCCGTCGGACGCAACCGCGACGAGGTCCGCCTGCATTCCCGGCGCGATCGCGCCGACATGTCCTTCGAGGCCGAGGGCCCGGGCGCCGCCGAGGGTTGCGAGCGCGAAGACTTCTTCGGCTGAGACCGACCCCGGCCCTCCGACGAGCGACGCAAGCAGGTGCGCCAGGCGCATCTCACCCCACGCGTCGAGGGCATTGCTGCACGCCGCACCATCGGCCCCGAGGGCAACCGAGACGCCAGTGTCGAGATAGCGCCGTACCGGCGCGACGCCGCTGCCGAGCTTGAGATTCGAGGACGGGCAATGCACGATGTGCGTACCATCGCGCGCCAAAAGGGCGACCTCGTCGTCCTCCGGCCACACGCCGTGGGCAAGGACGGCTCGCGCACCGGTGATGCCGAGGCGTGCAAGGGTGGCGATGTTCGGCGCGCCGTGGGCAGCACGGACGATAGCCGCCTCGTCAGGCTGTTCGCTGGCGTGGGTATGGATGACGCCGCCAGTTGCGCGGCTGCGGTCGGCGACGGCGCGCAAGGCTTCGGTCGTGCAACTCAGGACGAAGCGCGGGCACCACGCATGGCGCAGGCGTCCGCTGGCGGCGCCCTCCCACCTGTCGCGCAGTCGGTCACTCTCCCGGATGGAATCGTTCGTCGTCTCGAGCAGCGTCTCAGGCACGCCGTCACCGGCGTCCATCATTGCCTTCCCGCCGACGTATCGGATTCCGGCGTCGCGGGCAGACTCAAACAGGGCGTCGGCATGGTGGACGCTGCCCATGTCAAGGACCGAGGTCGTGCCTCCACGAAGGAGTTCGTGGATGCCGAGGTCGGCGCTGGCGCGCATCGATTCCCGGTCGTGGGCGCCCTCAAGGGGCCAAATGCGTTCCCGCAACCACCGCAATAATGGTCGCGCCTCGCCGAGGCCCCTGAAGAGGGTCTGGCATAGGTGGAGGTGCGCCTGAACCAAACCGGGTACGACGGTTAGGCCGACGACGTCGACGTCTGACGCCCCGGGGACGGGCGTTCGGGGTGGAAGCACGGCGGTGATGCGGCCGTCCGTGCCGAGGTGGATGTCGCGAGGCGCGGCGGTGCGGAACGCGTCCATCGCCACGACGAAGCCGCCTCGCAAGACGACGCCTTCCGGCTTGAGCCCCGCACTCTCCACGCCATTCCTCCTACCGGTCGACGGGGTCCTGGCCACCGATCCGCGGAACTCTACGGAATGCGAGGGGGCGCAGCACGCGCGGCGAGGTGTTCGGTTGACGCCGGGTCGTACCGGTGCGCGCGCGCATCGCTACACTGCCGACGCTTCCGACGCCCGTACGCCCCCCAGGACAAGACCGTGCCAGAGACCAGCGCCGCCGACTTACTTGCCTTCCTGGCGCTCTTCACGGCGGCCACTCTTGGGGGCGCGCTGAACGCCGTCGCTGGCGGCGGCACGTTTATCACCCTCCCGACGCTCATCTTCACGGGCGTGCCTCCAGTCTTCGCGAATACAACCAGCACAATGGCGCTCTGGCCGGGGTCGCTCAGCAGCGTACTCGCCTACCGTCGCGAGATTGGCCAGTTGCGCCACCTCGGCACGTTGGCGGTGCCGAGCATCGTCGGGGGCCTAGCTGGCGCCGTCTTGTTGGTCCGAACGCCGGAGGACACGTTCGTTGCCCTCGTGCCGTGGCTCCTTCTTGGCGCCACGCTGCTCTTCACCTACGGGTCACGCCTGACGCGACGCCTGCGCGACACATTCAAGATGGGGAGCCCCGAAGGGGTCCGCGGCGTACTGGTCGTCGGCGCGCTGCAAGTTGTGATTGCGCTCTACGGTGGCTACTTTGGCGGCGGGATTGGGATCTTGATGCTCGCGTCGTTCGTGCTGATGGGCATGGAAAACATCCACGAGATGAATGCCCTCAAGACAATTCTCGCCAGTTGCATTAACGGCGTTGCCCTGCTGACCTTTGTCGTGACCGGCAAGGTCCTGTGGCTTCAGGCCGGCGTGATGGTGGTCGGAGGCATCACGGGCGGGTACCTCGGGGCGCATTACGCCCAGCGGCTTCCCGGTACGCGCGTCCGCCAGTTCGTGACGGCGGTTGCCTCGACGATGACCCTGTACTTCTTTGTCCGGAACTACGTCCTGACGTGAGTTCCGTGCGCTACCAAGCGCGCATCATGTCGGCAGCGGCGAGACCGGCGTTCTGGCCGAGGCCAAACGCGGTGGCGATCAAGTTGTACTCGCCCGACACGATGTCGCCGGCCGCGAACAAGCCGGGGATTGGTTCGTCGTCTTGGCCCAGGACGGCACCGTCATCGTCGACAACCAACAAGCCCTCGTCATCGACCTTGGGATCCCACCCATCCTCGGGACGGAGGTACTCCCGGTTCGCCTTCAGGCCGTAGTCGACGAAGAAGCCATCGGCCATCACCTCGCGACCGGACGCGAGTCGGAGCCCCAGTAGGTCGTTGCCCCTCCCGATGTGCGCGACGATCGGTTCGGTCTCGATGGCGATCCCGCGTTCCTTCAGGACTGCAAGGCGCGCCTCGGAGAGTGCTGGTGGTTCGCCATTGGTGAAGATGGTCGCCTTTGCAGTGAAATCTTGGGCACCCCGAGCGACGTGCCACCCGAAGTCGCCGGACGCGACGATGGCGAGGTGTTCGTCAACATGGAGGTGCCCGTCGCACCGAATGCAGACATGCCACCCCTTTCGGTTGCCGGCGTAGCGGAAC
Source organism: uncultured Chloroflexota bacterium (assembly GCA_903836285.1). Classification (GTDB taxonomy): domain Bacteria; phylum Chloroflexota; class UBA11872; order UBA12225; family UBA12225; genus CAILQO01. The sequence continues at coordinate 5,911 of CAILQO010000306.1, read as the reverse complement.
ATCACGCGGTGAGACTGGTAGAGACGATCGGCGCCTTCGGTGACCTCAATGTCGGGCCAAACGTCCTCGAACCCGCTGGCGATGACGAGCGAGCGAGCGCGGAAACGCTCAACAGTGAGCGGCACGCCGGGCTTAAGGGCCTTGGTAGACGCCTCAATCTCGAAGAGGTACCCCGCGGGGGCGGTTGCGCCGTCAGGTGCTTCTCCACGTGTCACCCGTAGAACCATGCCTGCCCGACGCCAGATGCCGCTGTGGCGCGAAACGCCAGAGATTGTGACAACGTGACCAGGCTGCGCACCCATCCACGCCACCAGGGCCTGCGAGAGTTTCGGGCCGGTGATGCCCGGGAAGACGGGGACATCGAGGAAGTCGACGCTCTTGTTCCAGAAAGCGCGGCCCTTGCGTTGGGACACGCCACCGGCTTCAACCACGAGGACTGAACGCATCTGGTGGGCCGCGGAGACGGCAGCCTGCGCGCCTGCCGGACCCGATCCGATGACCGCGACATCAAAGACGTCTGGCGGTTCGACCGGGACGCTCGAATCGTGAACGTGCGCCGCACGTGTCTCGCTCACCAGTGCCGTTCCTCTTTCCATGGGTCGGCGTCGTTGTGGTAGCCGTTCTGCTCCCAGAAGCCCGGGCGATCCGCTCGCGCGAACTCGAGGCCGCGCAACCACTTGGCACTCTTCCAGAAATACCGTGACGGCACCACGAGGCGCAATGGCCAACCGTGGTCGAGCGTCAGCTGCTTACCGTCTGCCTTGTGCGCGAGGAGAACGTCGTCGTCGAGGATTGCTTCGATGGGCAGGTTGGCAGTGAAGCCTGCCTCCGAGTGAGCGATTACGAAGCGTGCCTCTGCCGTTGGGCGCACCATTTCGAGGAGGTGGGCCATCGGCACCCCCTCCCACGTCATGCCCAGCTTGCTCCACCGCGTGACGCAGTGGATGTCCATTGTGCGTTCGACGACGGGCAACTCACGGAAGCTCGGGTAGTCAAGGGTTACCGGGTGCTCGACCTGGCCCCAGACCCGGAAGTCCCAGGTTGATTCAATGAAGCGCGGGACATTGCCATAGTGAAGGACGGGCCAGCCTTCAGTGACGAACTGCCCCGGCGGCACACGTTCGCGAACGGGCTCCGGGGTGCGCGCGCGCAGTGCATCGACCTTGGCCTCGTCGACGCCCTTGCCCTTCAAGCGGGCCGGTAGGCGGAAAAATGACACGTCGGGACCTCCCTCGGCGAAGTGTAGAGGGGGGCGGGGGGCGCGGGTGTTCCGGCGGCGCAACGACGGCGGTTAGTGCGCGACCGTCACGCGGGCGTCGGGCACGTGGTCGTGGGTGGCGTGACCGTGCCCCATGTACATGTCACGGCGGGCGATCATGATGGCCAACATGCCGAGGAGCATCGCCACATGCGCCCAGAGGTTGATCATGGGCAGGTCGGGCCAGATGAACCCAGCGACGTGGAACGGGATGGTTGGAGCAATCATCGCCACCGACATCTCGGCCGAGTGTCGCCGGGAATGGGCGCGATGTCGCATCCAGAGAACCATCGGTATGACCATCGCGATGTCCATCGTCGCGATGGTCCCGACGTCGCTCCAGAGGTCCCCGGTGGAGACGGCCCCGAGAGGGGTACCGATGACGCCACCTCCTGCGAGACCAAGATATGCCCACGCGCGCCTGGAAAGCTGAAACGCGACCATGCCGGAAAACATGGCCGCCACCATCTCGAAATAATGCTGCGCAAACATCTTCATGTTAGGCAGTGTATGTAAGGTGCAGGGTCCGGCATATCCGGGATAAACCCGAATCCCACGTACCTGCGGACGATTGGTGTCGCCGAGTCGGGAGCGAGAGGCCAGGCTCGCTCACACCTGGGCTTCAATCGCAAAGCGCGGCCCCGGAATAGCTAGTGCGCGACCGTTACTCGGGCGTCGGGCGCATGGTCGTGGGCGGAATGACCGTGGCCCATGTACATGTCGCGCTGGACGACCATGAGTGCCAGCATGCCGAGAAGCATCGCGCCGTGCGACCAGATCGACAGGGTGCCACCGAACACCTCTGGCCATGCCAACCCTATCGCATAGATGGGGATGGTAGGCACCACCATCGCGGCGGACATCTCGGCGCCGTGGCGCCATGAGTGTCCACGGAACTTCATCCACAGGACCATCGGGATGACCATCGAAAGCTCCATCATCGAGATGTTGCCGATGCTGGTCCAGATGGGGGTGCCCGCGCCCATCGCCATGCCGTGGCTGGCCATGGCGTTGCCGTGCTGGCCCATTCTCACGGCGGTATCACCCATCTGCGCGCCCGCACCGGCTCCGCCCGGCATCGGAGGCATGAACAAGGGCTGGAGCTGCCCCCACGCGAACATGCCGGCAAACATCGCGATGACCATTTCAACGTAATGCCGTATGAAGATCCTCATGCGCCGGATGGTACCGACCAGCGATTTGTGGGTGGAACAGGGAATCCCCTGAACTCTCGGGATCGCTGGGTGAGGTGCGCCGCTACACTGCCCGGACCGTCGCGTGCGACGGATTGTTGCGTCGCCGGGGGCGGCGCCACCGCTGGGGGTTCCAGATGACCACGACCTTGCCCGCACCAGCGACTGAGACTGCCAACGCACCCGCGCCCCGGACCGGCGGCGAGATGATCGTTGATGGCCTGCGGTTGTCTGGCGTCCGCCACGCGTTCGGCATTGCTGGCGTCCACAACCTACCGCTCTACGACGCCCTGCACCAGCGAGGCGGCATCGAGACGTACGTCACCCGTCATGAGCAGGGCGCGGCGTTCATGGCCGATGGCTATGCCCGGGTCGCAGGCACGCCGGGCGTTGCCTTGGTGACGACCGGGCCAGGCATCACGAACACCGTCACGCCGATTGCCGGTTCGTGGTCGGACTCTGTGCCGGTTCTGGTCATCGGCACGGCGGGCGAGGTGCCTCTCCTTGGCAAGTACAAGGGGTACTTGCACGAGTACAAGGATCAGCACGGGGTGATGCAAGCCGCAGCCGGCAGCCACCTCGTCACCCGCATTGAGGAGCTTGAGGCGGCGACCGTCAACGCACTCTCGGCGATGCAGTCGGGGCGCGCCCGCCCGTCGGTGCTTGAGGTGCCCATCGACGTGATGGCCGCTACGGCATCGGTGCCGCCGGTCCGTCGGCCGGAGCCGGCGAACCTGCCGGTGCCAGACGCTGCGGCGATCCGGCGCACCGCGCGCATGTTGCACGGGGCGCGTCGACCGATCATCTTCGCGGGCGGCGGCGTGGCTACCGCCGGTGCCGAGGCCCTGTTGTTGCGCCTGGCGGAACGGCTACGCGCTCCCGTCCTTACGTCAATTCTCGGTAAGGGGGCCATCCCAGACAGCAGCCCATGGGCGGCCGGTTGCACCTGGCGTACCTCATCCGGGCCGGCGGACGGGTACCCGGATGCGTGGCGGACAGCTGATGCCGGGCTTGTAGTAGGGAGTCGCTTGACCGGCATGGCGACCCGCGCATGGCGCCTGCCGTTGCCTGAGCAGTTGGCGCACCTCGACATCGACCCGAGCGAGATAGGCAAGTCGTACCCCGTGACTGAGGCACTGGTCGGCGACGCACGCGAGGGCCTGATCGCACTGCTTGAGGAGCTTGACCGCATTGGGGCGACGTCGGCGTCAAAGTGGACCGCCGACGAGGCGAAGTCCGTGCGTGACGCTGACGACGCACTGGGGCGTGAGCGGTGCGCGGATGCGCTCACAATCGTCGACCAGGTGCGCGAGGGACTACCGGACGACGGGATCCTTGCCCTCGACCAGTCGATGGCCTGCTACTGGTCGGTGCGCCACTACCGGGTGAATGGCCCGAGGCAGTTCCTGTATCCCGCGGGGTCGGCGACCTTGGGTTTTGGCCTGCCGGTCGGGATTGGGGCGCAAGTGGCCGCGCCAGACCGCCAAGTGGTTGTCCTCGCCGGTGACGGTGGGTTCATGTTCACGTCGAATGAACTCGCGACCGCCGTGCAGTACGGCTTACCCGTAACGACAATCGTCTGCAACGACAATGCCTACGGGATGATCAAGGCGTCTCAGGAGCGGCGGTACGGCGGGCGTGTGATTGACACGGTATTGCGCAACCCGGATTTCGTCGGGTTCGCCCGCTCGTTCGGTGCACACGCCGAGAGGCTGGAGGGGCCAGGCGAGATCGCCGGGGCGATCAAGGCCGCGAGGCACCGTCAGGGCCCGACCGTCTACCAGCTCGATATCGTCCTTGAGCCCCCGTTCCACTGACGCTTGGCAAGCGCCTGCAGGAGGGTCAGTTGCGGATGAGGCCCTCGTCGCGCGGGTGCGCCTTCTCGAAGACGATCCGGCGTGCTTCGCTCGCGGTAAAGCCTTGGCGTTCCAGCTGGGTGCACCAGGAGGCTAGCGTGCGCTTTGAAGGCTTGCGCCTAGCTCGTGCCACCGCAGCCGTGGCGGGTGCGGCGGCACGCGGTTGGGGGTCAGCGCGCCGGCGGGGTGACGTGCGCCCGGGTCCTGCGGCACCGTCTGCCGTCGCTCCAGTGCCGCCTTCTTCAGTCGCCATGCCAACTCCCGTTCGTACCGCCTTGCCAAGGCGGCGGACGCCGTGCGCCAATCATAGACCGCCCGGGTCAAGTAACGCGCGAACCATAGGGGGTAGCCGCCCGTCTTTGCCTTGTCGGGACGAATGATTTCGGTCCCGTGCCCGGCCCGAACGTGATCCAAGGAGCGAACGCCATGCCCAACACTCGGCCACGCCGTATCCCGCGTCCGACTTCGACGCGCCCGACATCGGGCGTCGAGGCGTCGCCACAGGTCGTGCGTGATGATGACGAGTCCCCGGGGACGACCAGCGAGGCAGTTGCGGGCGACATGGCAGTCGCACTGGCCGTTGAAGTCGTCGGCACCTTCCTCCTAGTGTTCGCCGCGGTGGCAAGCATCGTGGTGACGCGGGCGAACGAGGTCACGGGCGCGGCTCTTGCGGCCGGCCTCGCGACCGGGGTGCTGGTGGCCTCGCTCGGCCATCTCAGCGCGGCGCTGTTCAACCCGGCCATCGCCGTGGCGTTCGCGGTGACGGGTCGCCTTTCGCCGGCGCGTGCCGGGATCGCCGTGATCGGGCAGGCTGTTGGGGCTGTCCTTGGATCAGGTGCCGTTGCCTTCACCTTCGCGGCGGATGCGCTGGCGAAGGTGGGTAACGGAACGCCGGGCATCGGGCCGGGGTCGACCGACGTCGGTGCCGCCGTCGTGGAGGCGGTCGCGACATTCCTCGTAGTGACGGTGCTCTATGGAAGCTGGTTTGATGAACGGAACCGCTCGGCCCTCGGACCCTTGTATGTTGGGCTGGCGGTCACCGTCGGCACTTTGGCGACCGCGTCGGTGTCGGGCGGGGCGCTGAACCCGGCGCGGTGGTTCGGCCCTGCCCTCTACAACGGCACGCTCGGGAACGCGTGGGTGTGGATCGTCGGCCCGACGATAGGTGCGATCGCTGCAGGCGCGACCTACCAGTACGGGTTCCTGCGCAGTCGCACGTCCTGAACGTGCGGGCCGCGGCTTGCGTCCGCGCAACCACCCCCTCGTGGACCCGTTTCCTCCATTGAGGTTTCGTGAGTGCGGCCACACGCACGAAGCTCGACCAAGAGGGGCCGTCGGTATCGCCAGTACCGGCGGCCCCACTGCATTCCGGCCAGGTCGCCCAGATGTCCACGTCGTGCCACAGCATGTGGCGCTGCGAGGGTGCGTGAACCCGGATATCAGTCGGGACCGCGAGTTGCCTCGTACGCCGCCAGGGTGTCCGCGTCCGGCGGGTACGTGCCAATGATCGAGGCGCCGGCACTGATCCTTGCGAGGATGAAGCGCTCGCGCCGCTCCTGCTCAATCGCACGAGCGGCAACGTCCACCACGAGGTGGCGCGGGAT
>CAILQO010000305.1 GCA_903836285.1 uncultured Chloroflexota bacterium | reverse complement strand
GTTTCCCTTGATTGGCCTGATCGCGGTCCTGCTTGGCTACAGCTTCTGGCGGTCGCGCCGCGGGGCAACGCTGGCGGTGCCAGTGATGCCGGCAGGGGCGCAATACGCCGCCCAGGCCGCCGCGCAGGGGGTTCCCGGCTACGCGCCGGCACCATACGCGCCCAACCAGTTTGCACCGCCGCCGGGGTACCCCCAAGGGGCGCCCGGCATGCCGGTACCCGGTCAGCCTGGGTGGGTCGGCTCCAACGTGGCGACCTACGGGCAAGGCGGCCCGATCATGCCCCAGGCGCCCCGGCCACGCCGCCTCGTCGACCGCCTCACCGACTGGCTCGTCATTGGCGTTGGCGTCGTCGCGATCGCCCTCGCCACGCTGGTCTTCGTGCCGCTCGCAATCGACCTGCGCCCGATCCCCGTCTCCGACAGCACGATGGCGCCGGCGGTACCGTTCGGTGCATTGGTCTTCGCCGAACGCACGCAGGTGCAGTCGCTCGCGATTGGGGACCTTGTGGTGTACGCCCCGGCGCAGGAACAGGGGCGCGTCTACGTGCGGCGCGTGCAGGCACTGGATAAGTCTGGCGCCACCGCGGCCGACTACAAGATGACGCCGAAGGCGGACCAACTGCCCGGCCCGGACAACTACACGATCGCGGGGAACCAGACGGTCGGCAAGGTGCGGTACGTGGTGCCGGTCGCCGGCTGGATCCTCGGTGCCGCCGGCCAACGGGAGGGGCTGCTCTTCTTCGGAGCCCTCATCATCCTGCTGGTCGTGCTGCGACAGGTGCGTCGCCCACGCCCCGTGCGGGCGGCGTACCCGATGCCGGTGATGACCCCGTAGCACCCGCCATCGCACCCGACCGAACCGCCACGCCCCCACCGGAGACGGTGGGGGCGTCTTCGTTCCCGCCAGAGACGTGGATGGCGCGGGCGCGGACGCAACGTGGACCGGCCCGGACCGTCTTACCATCGATCACCATGCCGCGCCGCCCCATGCCTCGCCCCGCCGTGCACGCCGCGCGGCGGCCGCGTGGGCTGCGCCTGACGCGCTTCGGGTGGACGGTGCTCCCGGCGCTTGCCTTTGGGGTGCTTGTGTCGGTGGCGGCGGCGTTCCGCCCGGGAGCGGTGAGTGCGCAGGGCGTGCCGGTCGTCGCATCGGTCGCGGTCTCCCCCGCAGAGGCATCGATTGCCCCCGGCGATCCGTCGCTCGTGCTGCGCGCACGCCTGACGACCGACGATGGGTCGCCGGTCCCGGACGGCACGGCGATTGGGACGAATTGGACGATCCGGGTTGTTGAGGGGACTGGCCCGCCGAACGGGCAGCCGCTCCTGCAATGGCTCAACCCCAGCACGACACGTTCGGTTGGGACCGTCGTCGACGCGATCATCGGGCGGTGCACGCCGGCGCCGGGGACGGGCGAGACGTGCATCCTCGTCCGGCCACCGGAACGGTCGCCCACCGGCTTCACCGTGGAGGTTGGCGCGGGCGTCCTCAACCCGGACGGCACGTTTGTGCGCGGGTCGATGCGGCTTCGGGTGTACGACCCGCGCAAGCTGCCGACGGCGACGAATACCTCGACGCCGGTGGTCTGGACGGCGACGCCGGTCGATACCCCGACGCCAGTTGCGTCACCGACGCGCCTCGGCGCGCCCCCACCCACGCTCGAGCGGCGATCGCTGCCGACGGCGACCCCTCCGCCTAGCAAGCTGGTGCCAACGGAGACGATCATCCCGGCGGTCGCCACAGTGCAACGGTTGCTGGACGCGCAGAATGCGGCCGCGACCGAGGCGGCGTACGTGCCGTCGCCAACGATCACCGTCACCGAGACGGTCACGCCAACCGAGACGATCACGCCGACGGTGACGCCGACCGAGACGGAGACGGTGACGCCGACGGTGACGCCGACGGTGACGCCGACGGTGACGCAGACCGAGCTGCCATCGACAGTGACGCGCACGCCGGCCCCGGTGCCGACGGAGGTGCCGAAGCCGACGGCGACGCCGAACACGCTGATCGGGCGGGTTCGGGCGCTCTCGGCGGGCCAGATCCTGGAATGGGTGATCGTCGGCGTCACCGGCAGCTTCATGCTGGTGCTGCTGGTCGGCTTCGCGGGGATTGTGTGGGACGGAATCGTCGCCAGCGAAGAGGCGCGCCTGCGCCGGGCGGAGGCCCGCCGGGAGACGCTGCGTGCCCGGCAACGCGCCCTTGAGGTGGCGATGCAGGCGGCGTGGCGCTACTGCAGCGAGTGCGGGACGAAGTTTGGGTTGCTGATGCCCGAGGAGGCGGCCTCCGAGGCGGACAT
>CAILQO010000304.1 GCA_903836285.1 uncultured Chloroflexota bacterium | reverse complement strand
TGCCTGCGGCGATGCTGGCAACGTGCGTGCCGTGCCCGTTCGTGTCCTGGTGTGGGCAGTTGGTGGAGGTATTGTTGGTCAAGTCGAGGTTGATCTGGGCGCGAGTACAAACGTAGCCACCTGCGAACACGGGTGCGCTGCGGGCGGGATCGTTATTCGTGATCGCTGTGGTTCCCGGGCCGTCCTCCGCCTGGTTCCAGATCGCGAGAATGCGACTGGTCCCGTCGACCGCGTTCCTGAAGTCCTCGTGCGTGAAGTCGATGCCGGTGTCGATGACCGCGACGATTGTTCCGGCGCCATCGAAGACGCCGCCCGCCGGATTCGTGAGGCGGTTCCCTGAGGCGTCGACGGCGTGGACGGCCTTGACACTTTGGTCGAGGCGAGGCTTGTAGTCCGGTTGGGTTGAGACAAGCGACACGCCCGGGATTTCGGCGACGGCGACGAGTGCGCCGACCGGGACGGTTGCGGTGTGCACGTGGTTCGGCGTGTGCGCGCCGGGTGTGGCACCCAATGCGATCAAGTCCGCACGGATGTCGCGGTCGGCAATGATGGTCACGCTGACCCCACCGCCGACGCTTCGGACACCAACCTGCCCACCCGCACGGCCATCAACGACCGCTTGGAGGTTCTCGGTCAACCGTGAGCGCCCGTTCGCCGTGGACTGCTGGGCGGTGATGACCGACGAGGCAGTTACCGTGGCGGAGATTGAGTGCGCGTTGACCGTTTCGCCACTGCCCGCGGTGAAGGTCACCTTGCCGAGCGAAACGCCCGACCCATTTTGATCCGACGTCAGGCCCGGGTTGGCGCTGATCGTGAAGGTCACCGTCGGCGTTGCGACGCTGCACGTGACGCCTGCGGTCGATGTGGCGTCGCACGCGGCGGTTACTCGGTTGTTGGTTGTTTCCGGGAAGGTGATCGTGGCGGTGCCGGAGGCGACGCTGACCCCGGTCGCCGGCTTGAGGACAATGTCGGCCGCGAACTTGTTCGCGTACGGGGCGACCGACGCGACGCGGAGGTCCCACGTCACGTCGGGAACAACGCGCACATCGGTGACCTTCGCTGGCGCCGAGAACGTTGCCGGCGCGCCCGCGGCGTTCAGGCCCTGTGCGTCCACCAAGGTGACGACCACGTCGCGTTCGCAACCTGTGGCGACGGTGCAAGGCAATCCCGCGAGGGTGAAGCTGCCGACGTCGAACGTCCCGCTGGCACTTTGGGCACGGGTGAACTCGACCCGATTATCGTAGGCTTTGCAGGACGACGACGCCAACCCCTCGGCGCACGACAGTGAGAACGGCGAACCTGGGCCATAGCCGGTCGAGGCCTCGACGATCACTCGCGCGGCCTGTACGACATTCGCTTGGGCACCAAGCGCGACGGTGAACGTGCGGCTCGCCGAACTGGGCAAGGTCAGCGACGTCCCAAGCGGACTATTTGGGGTGTCGCTGGTGTCCGTAACGCTGATCGTGAGCGGGATGCTCTGGACGAACGTCGCAGTGGCAGTCCCGTAATTCGACGCCAGGAGGCTGAAGTCGAGGACGTCGATGTAGCCGGACTGGTTCAGGTCGGATCGGTTGACCGTGCCGGCAGGGACTTCGGTGCCGTACGCGCTCGAGAAGGCGGTGAAGTCGGCGATGTTGATGCGGTCGACCTGTCCGTCGGACGTCTCAATGTCGCCCTCGCGCAGGACGAGGCCACGGATCTCGCGGCTCGCTCCGGCGCCAACCTCGACGTTTTCGATCAGGATGCCGACCGATGACCGGCCCTTGACGTACACGTCGTAGGTGCCGGGTTCGATGCCGTCGACCGGCTGGCCGTTCCCCTCGGTCGGCGAGAAGATGCCGTTTGCGTCGAACGTACCCGACGCAAGGCGAACGGTTGTTGGGCCGTACCCCCTTGCGCTTTGGGTCACGAAGGTGAAGGTCTCGGTGGCAGCGGGTGCGTAGCTCCACGGGTAGCTTGGCGGGACGAGGGCTCGCGTGGCCGGCCCACCGTTGTGGTTCCGAAGCTCGACACGGATCGGTTGGATGAAGCGTTCCACCGGGTCTGAAGCGCGTCGACCCTGAAGGCGCGCCTCCACTTGCAGGGTTGCCGGCTTGACGCTCCGCGCACGGACGTTCTGATCGAACTCGCCACCGGTGCCGATTGAGCCGGCGTAGATGTTGGGGAACGAGCCGCTGCTGTGTCGAAGCGTGGTGACCTCATTGTTGCCAGACACATCGGCGGAATCGATGACCTGAATCGTTGCCCCGTCGTAGGTGTTGCCACTCGGGCGATTACCTCGCAGTGTGTAGCGCAGTCGACCGACTTCGGTCGGGGAGGTGATCACGGCGTTTGACGCCAGCCGCAAGACGTTGTAGGCGTCGGATGGTGAGCCTTGAAGGTATTGATCACCGTCCAGCTGGATTCCCGTGGCGGGCAGGAAGGTTGCCGCTTCGGCTTCGAACTGGTCGTAGTCCTTCTTAAGGACGATCGTGAAGCGGTCCGCCTTCCTATTGTCCGCGTCACCGGCGTCAACGATGACCTTGACGTCAAGGAACCGCCCGTCCACGACGGTGAATGGGGTCATGGTCGAAGTGGCGGCCCGCCACCCATTGTTGCTGGTGAGAAGGGGGTCGCTCGCAAGTGGCGACCGCACCTGCAGGCTGACGCCGATGGTGCCGCGCACGGTGCCGATCGAAAGCGATGAGCATGTCGTCGAACACGATGTGGCTGGGCTTGATGGAGAGCCGATAGGGGCTGCCGCCGTGACGATTGGGGCAAACCCGACCGAACCGTCGGGTGCACGTTCACCAACCTTTTGATTGGGTTCTAGGCTGAGCGTGATTGGCGCGAGGCCGGTCTTCTGCAACGGGCGCACGTACATGGTGCCGATCACCGGTTCTTGCCCGGCGGTCAGGTTGAGGGGGGTGGCCCCAGAGACGTTCATGCTGATCACCGCGTTCGGTGAACCCGGGTTGAGGGTGAAGGTCCCGGTGGCGGCCCCGGCGGCCAGTTGGCCACTGGCGAGGGAGATCGGTGCGCCCCCACCCTCGATGGGCGTGATGTCGTCCGAACCGGGGCCGGTCACGACGACGA
>CAILQO010000303.1 GCA_903836285.1 uncultured Chloroflexota bacterium | reverse complement strand
CGCCTACCATGCCCTCGCCGTGTGCGATGGGTGCGAATGTCGAGACAATGACTGCGAGGGCACTCAGGGCGCGTGCGAGCCACTTCATACCGTGATCATAGGCACTGCGAGTTAAGTGACGCGGTGGCAATGGATATGAATGTCAGAGGGAGGAACCGGCGATGATCGTGGCAGTGACGGGGGCAAGCGGGCGGATCGGGCGCGCGACGTTGGCGGAACTCGCACGGGCGGGCCACGAGGTGTGGGCACTCGACGTGACGTTGCCGCCGGTGGGCTTGGCGCGGCGGTCGTTGGTGGTCGATCTGACCAGTGCTGGCGACGTTTTTGGGGCACTTGATGGGGCCGATGCGGTCATCCATCTGGGCGCGCACCCAAGCGAGGCGCATCACGTGCGCCATCGGGTCTACTCCAACAACACGGCGTCGACCGCGAATGTGGTGTCGGCGGCGGTGGCGCTTGGCATCCGCCGCGTCGTCTACGCCAGTTCGATCACGGTGTACGGCCTCGACTGGCAGGCACGGCACGGTGGGATCACGGCGTTGCCGGTGGACGAGTCGTGCGGAACGCGCCCGGACGATTTCTACGCGCTGTCGAAACTGGCCGGCGAGGCGGTGGTGGACTTGGGCGCGCGTGAACACGGGGTATACGGCGCGTCGTTGCGGATCGCGATGGTCGTTGGTGAGGACGAGTACGCCGACCGTGGGCGCCCACGCGATGAGTCGGATGCCTCGGGGGGACTGTGGAGTTACGTGGACGCGCGCGACGTGGCGCAGGCGGCGCGCCTTGCGACGGAACACGTGGAGGCCCTCGGGCCGGGGAATCACGTGTTCAATGTGGGTGCGGCGGATGCGCACACGCGCGGGCCGGTCGGCGAGGTGATCGCCCGATGGGTGCCGGAACTGGCGCATCTGGCGCGCGGGGTTGAAGGGTCGGCGTTCTCGATTGCACGGGCGCGTACCGTGTTGGGGTATGGGCCGCGGCACTCGTGGCGAGACCACGTGGCAGCGTAGCCGCGGATCGCGCAGGTGCCCCTCCCCCGCGATTGCACCAGAGGGGGGCCTCGCGCGGTGACTAGTTCGTCTCCACCGCCAAGACGATGGCGTTGCCAGAGGGGTCGCGCAGGGACGGGCCGGCGGTCGTCTCGGCGACCGTGACGTTGGCGGCGCGCGCCCGGGCAAGGACGCCGTCGCGATCGGCGGTGGTGGGCACGGTGATTGTGTAGGACGTGAGGCCGGCGGCACCGTCAGGCGCGGCGGGGATGCCTCGACCCTTCCATACGTTTGTGGCGACGTGGTGGTGGTAGCCACCGGCACTCGTGAAGACGGCCTGCCGCGGCATCTCCATGACGCGCCCAAAGCCGATCACCTCGGTGTAGAAGCGTTCGGCGGCGGCGAGGTCGCCGACGTGCAGGTGGATGTGACCGACGGTCGTGTCGGCGGGCACGCCCTCCCACGGTGCGGCGTCGGTCAGGAGGCCTTCCAAGCCTTCGACATCGAGGGCGGCGTTGCCGAGGCGGATCACGACCGATGGGTCGGGCCACTCGGAGCGCGGGCGGTCCCAGTTCAACTCGACGCCGTTGCCTTCGGGGTCGTCGAGGTAGATCGCTTCGGCAAAGCGGTGGTCGACAAGTCCGGCAAGCGGCGTATGCGTCGCCACGAGGTGGGCAAGCCACCGGGCGAAGTCGCGCCGATCCTCGACCTTGAGGCAGAAGTGATAGAGGCCGGCGGCGCGGTCGACGCGTGGGGCCTCAGGGTTGCCGGTGAGATGAAGAAGGTCTTCGCCGCCGGCGCCGAGGGCGGCAAAGTCGGGTGTCTCGCGGTGGACGCGCAGGCCGATCCGATCGCGGTAGAAGGCGACGAGGCGGGGAAGGTTGCGCGCCGTGAGGTGGACAACGCCGAGGCGCGTCGCTCCGTCGATGACGGGGGTGTAGCCGGGGAGGGTGG
>CAILQO010000302.1 GCA_903836285.1 uncultured Chloroflexota bacterium | reverse complement strand
GGGTTGCCGAGGACTGCGATGCGGTCGGCGAGCATGGCGTAGCCGCTGACACGAATGGCCGGCAAGTCAAAGGCCCGAGTCGCAATGTAGACGACAAGCAGAGGCGCATGCCGACCAAGCTGCGCCACGGCGACCATCCGTTCAAAGTCCGGCGGGTACCCCGGCACCCCGGCGAGCACAGCCTCGGTCAGCGGCAGCGGGCCGGCCGGCAGGCCGGCTTCGATCAGGATGTCGCGGACGGAATCGATCAGGCTCATCTCACAGGATTCCTTCGTGTGACGACGTCGGGCAGCATCGGGCCGGCAGCAGGGCGCTATGCGGCGATCGGTGAGTCGGAGACCGGGGGGAGGTCGCTGTCACCCGTGGAGCCATCGCGGTTGCGCAGGTTGACTGCAGCCTCGATGCCGCCCCCCCCAGCGACGATCCGGGCGCGCACCTGCGCCAGCATCGCGGGGGCAAGACCGTACCGCCGCGCCCACGAGTTCAGTGCGATGCGCAGGTGGCCTGCGGTCGCTCGCGGAACACCTTCCGCGCGGGCAAGGGCTAAGGCACGTCGCACCACCCGAGATGCGTCAGCGTCGCACGCAATCCGATCACTCCAGGCAGGCAGGATGCCTTGGACGGTCCGGTCCCACCCATACTCAAGGTGGATCACGCCGACGGACGACGAACCGGCCAGGGTCGCCGCCGTCAACAGCACACATCGCAGGTCATCCTCGACTGGGAATCCATCGATCGTGGTCGCAGTCACTCGGTCCACCGTGAGACTCCTCTCCCGCCGCCGGCAGGACAATGGTGGTGCCCGGGCGACAGCGACCCGAGCCGGATCGGATGCTTGCGCCGGCGAGCCAGGCCGGTGGGCGACGCCCCGGACAGGAATTGGGCCAGACATGGATGGCCACAGTGAACACGGCAGGGCCAACGGAACCGTGAGCGACCACAAGCCATGCTGGGTGGCGAACCGGCCAGCATCGAGGACGTGGCATCCGCGAGCGTGAACCTGCTCGGGCCTCCGGTGAGGGGCCTAGCGTGTCAGCGGGATGGCAGGATGGAAGACTATCAACAGGAAGATCATGTGTCAAATCATAAGCGTTAGCCATGCTCCCCGTACCCCGATGGAATCCGCAGGTGCACCTACAGGAGCGTGCAGGCGTGGTTGAGCATGGAAACAGCGAGCCGATGTGGGTCCTGAGGGTGTCGCGTGCAGAACAGGTCTCCCGTCGGCGCGAACTCGGCGCCCTACTGACCGCAATTGCTGGTGGCGTGGCCGCCGCGTGCACGTTGGCCCCGCGCGCCGCGGTCACGGGCCCGGTGCCGTGGGCGACCGTTCAGGTCGCCGGAACACCACGATGGTGGGGAACTGTCGGGCGAAAGGGCAAGGGTGTCGGCGAGTTCGACACGCCGAGTGGCGTTGCGATCGCCCCGGACGGCACGGTCTACGTGGCAGATGCCGGCAACGATCGCATCGCGGTCATCAACCCGGAAGGCGTGACCACCGGCACCATGGGACGTTCAGGTCGGCGACCCGGCGCGCTTTCATTTCCCGCCGGGGTAGCCATCGGTGCAGAGGGCGTCGCAGTCGTGGCCGACTCGGGAAATGGGCGCATCCAGGTGCTGATTCCTGTCGCTGGCGGGTTGGGGCGCGCACTCCCTGGCGACGATACGCCCGGCCACTTCGCTGCCCCACGTGCACTGGCGATCTCGCCCGAAGGCACGCTGCTCGTGGCGGACTCACGGCACCATCGAATCGTCACGCTCGGGCGGGATGGCACCGTCACTGAGGCATTCGGGAAGCGTGGCACTCGCCCAGGCGAGTTCGACACGCCCAAGGGTGTTGCCATCGCGCCCGACCGGTCAGTGATCGTGGCCGATGCCGCCAACCATCGCGTGCAGCGGGTCGCGTCGGATGGCACGCCGATTAGGGTGTGGGGGCGGCGCGGGACGCGTGTGGGGGAGTTCCAGAACCCTGAGGCGGTCGCTGTCGAGCTCGACGGGACGGTCTGGGTTGCCGACACCGGCAACGACCGCATCCAGGGCTTCACACCAGACGGCACCCCCCGTTGGCAATGGGGGCATCGGGGTCGGAGCGTCGAACAGCTCGACGCACCGTCGGGCCTTGCGATCGACGCGACCGGTGCGCTCGTGATCGCCGACGCAAACAACCACCGCATCCATCGCGTCGGCGCGGATGACCTGCGCACCTCCCGCTAGCGGGAACCAATCTTTCGGGGATCAAGCGCGTCGCGCAGGCCGTCACCGACGTAGTTCACGGCAAGGACGGTGAGGAAGATCATCAGGCCTGGGAAGACAGCGGTCCACGGGGCACGCGTCATCTGGTCCTGAGCGTTGCGCAGCATGTTGCCCCAACTTGCAACCGGTGGTTGGATTCCGAGTCCAAGGTAGCTCAGGCTCGATTCGGTCAGGATCGCCCCGGAGATGCCGAGGGTCGCGGCGACGATGATCGGACCAATGGCGTTCGGCAGCAGGTGCCTGATGATGATCCGCGAGGGCCTCGCGCCGAGGCATCGGGCCGCCTCAACAAACTCGCGTTCGCGCAAGGCGAGAAACGCGCCGCGGACCTGACGCGCCGTCCCCATCCATCGCAGCCCGCCGATCACGAAGACGAGGGTCACCGGACTGGTTCCGTAGATCGTCGCAAGCAAGATCAAGACAAAGATCGAGGGCAAGGCGATCATGAAGTCCACGAGCCGCATCAGGAGGTTGTCGACCCATCCGCCGCGGTACCCGGCGATCGCGCCCACGGTCGAACCGATCGACACGGCAAGCGCGACGGCGAGGACGCCCACGGCGAGGGAGACGCGACCACCGTGCAGGATCCGGGCCATCAGGTCACGGCCCAGTTCGTCGGTACCCATCGGGTGGGCCACCGACGGCGCATCGAGCATTTCAAGCAGGTTGGTCTTCGTCGGGTTGTACGGTGAGAGGACATCGGCGAGCAGCGATGCCGACGCCAGGAACGCGATCACGACCATTCCCACGATGGCAAGCCGGTGACGACGGAAGCGTCGCCACGCAAGGCGCCACGGTCCGGCAGGTGACGTCGTCACCGGCCCTGAGGCGAAGACGACCGGGAGGTTCGGCCGGGCGGTTAGGACGGTCGTCATGGTGATCGCTTCGTCGGCTACCCGTAGCGGATGCGCGGGTCGAGCCAGGCGTAGACGAGATCCGCCAACAGGTTGCACGCGATGACCAATGACGAGGCCACGGTGAAGATACCCATGAGGACCGGGTAGTCAACGCGCGACGCCGCCTCCCAGAACAGGCGCCCCATGCCTGGCCAAGCGAAGATCGTTTCGGTGATCAGCGCCCCCGAGAACAGCGCAGGCAGGTCGAGTGCAATCGCGGTCACCAACGGAATCGCCGCGTTGCGGAAGGCATGGCGACGGATCACCGTTGCCTCGTCAAGTCCCTTGGCGTACGCGACGCGAACGTAGTCCTGGCGGATTACGTCGAGCAGCGCCGCCCGCAGGTAGCGGATGTAGTGAGTCGCGTCGAATAGCGAGAGCGTGACCACCGGCAGGATCAGGTATCGAAGGCGATCGCCAATCGTGGGCGGTGCCCCGAGGGTGTACATGCCTCCCGCCGGAAGCCACCGCAAGCCGACGGCGAAAATCATGACCAGCATCAGGCCGATCCAGAAAGTCGGGAGCGAGTTCCCGGCGAAGGCCACGGTCGTCGCGACGTGGTCGAACCACGAGTACTGACGCACCGCGGACAGGATTCCCACCGGGATGGCGATGGCGAGGGTTACCACGAACGTCACCGCCATGAGCAGGATCGTGTTCGGGAGGCGCTCGCCGATCATCTCGAGGACCGGGCGCTTGGTCACGAAGGACCACCCCCAGTCGCCGGCAACGAGCGACGCGACCCATCGCCCATACTGCACCGGAACCGGTTGGTCGAGTCCCATCTGGGCACGCAAGCGGGCAAGGTCCTCGGCGGTCACGGTAGGATCCGCTTCGTACATTGACATCGGCCCACCCGGCGTTGCCCGCAGCAGGGCGTAGACGACCATCGTCATCAGGACAAGCAGCGGCACGGCCTGTGCGACGCGACGGAGCACATACGCACCCATCAGGGACGCGAACGCGCACGGCGAAGCGGCCTCGCCGGTGGCGGCGAGGACCACGCGGAACCGGCAGGCGCGATAGTTACTTGCTCAGCCACCAAGCTTCGATGTCCCATCCAAGGTTGTCCCACGGGTTGTGGGTGCGACCCTGCACGTATTTCCGGGCACCGTCAACGTCGAGGCGGTTGTAGAGGAAGATGTGCGCCCGGGAGGCGGTGACCGCCTTGATCGCCCGCTCGTACGCCGCCTTGCGCTTCTCCTGATCCGGAACTGAACCCGCCTCCTCGAGCGCCTTGTCAACGTCCGCGTCCTTCAGGCGAGAGTAGTTCTGCCCCTCGCCCTTGTTCGCCTCCGTCGGGATCTGCGACGAGTGGTAGTAGATGTACAGGTGGGCGTGCGGGTCAATACCTGGGCTTGTCGTCCACATGTTGATGTCAAAGGTGCCCTTGGCGCGCGGAGCGTTGTCACCCCAGGTGCCAAGCAGCGACGCCGACGGGATATTCTTGATCTCAAGCGCAATCCCGATATCTTTGAGCTGCTCCTGAATCACCTGTTGTGCGAGTTCGCGTAACTTATCGCCAGACGTAGTCTGGTACGTCAGCGCCGCCTTGACGCCGTCCTTGACACGAACGCCATCAGGTCCTGGCTTCCATCCGGCGTCGTCAAGCAGCTTCTTGGCCTTGTCTGGCGCGTATTCACTCGGGGCAATCTTCGGCGCGGCCCACCCAGATGAGAGGGGTGAGGAGCCAACCGTCGTCTTGCCATACAAGAGCTTGTCGACGATGACCTTCTTGTTGATCCCGATATCGATCGCTTCGCGAACCTTCGGGTCTGAGAGGACTGGGTGCTTCGTGGATGGATCACCAGCCTTTTCGCCAGATGGGCTACTGAAATTCAGTACGAGGCGCTCGACACCGAGTCCCGGCTTCGCCCAGACATCGACCTCGGCATTCCCGTCGAACTCCGGGATTTGTGCCTCAATGAGGTTCCAGACGACGTCGACCTCACCCGTCTTCAACTGTGCAATACCGACCTCACGGCTTGGTGTGACGCGAAAGATCACCTGATCGAGGTATGGCTTCCCCTTCACGTGGAAGTCCGGATTCTTGGCCACGGTGATGTGGTCGCCTGACACCCACTCGACAAACTTGAACGGGCCAGTTCCAACGGGCTTGCGGTTGAAGTCGGACTTCTCGATCGCGGTGGAACCACCGAACACGTGAGCGGGCAGGATCGCGCCGAACAGCGTGACGAACGGCGCGTAGAAGTTCTTGAATTTTAACTCGATCGTAAACTCATCCTTGATGGTGAAAACCTCGATGTCCCGGTAGCCGGATCGCGAAGTGACCGGGTTCGCGGCATCCATGATCACGTCGAAGGTGAACTTGACATCAGCCGCCGTGAATGGCTTGCCGTCGTGCCACTTCACGCCCTTGCGCAACTTGATCGTGACCGTCTTGCCGTCGGCGGAGACCCCTCCGTTCTGGGTCGTCGGAACTTCCGCGGCGAGGTCAGCGACGTATTCACCCTTCTCGTTCGGGCGCACCAAGCCGTTGAAGATCGTGTTTCGCACAACGCTGCCGACAGTTTGGGTGTTAAGGAACGGGTTGAGGTTGCCGGGTTCCTGGTAAATGGCAATCTTAAGAGTGCCTCCCGCCTTGGGCGTCCCGGGCGAACCGGCAGCCGGTGCCTTGGTGGGTTCGGCAGATGGCGCCGTCGTGGCGGCGGGAGCAGCGGCGGGCGCCTTTGTGGGCTCAGCCTTCGCATCGCCGGCGGGCTTCGTTGGGGCCGGCGCCGGCGTATCACCACCACACGCCGCGAGAAACGCTGCCGGCGCCCCGATGGCCGTTGCCAGACCGAGAATGCGGTGCCAGTGGCTTCGTCTCGTGGTCATGCCTTTACCTCGCAAGCTGCCAGTGCATACGTGGGGGTACTGCAGGCAACCGGCGCGGCTACGATGGCCCTGCGCCGGTAACCAGCCGTTCGTCCACGCCGGATTGAGCGCACTCCCCGGCGTGACATGCGTTGCGGGCAGCACAGTCCCGCAGCACCCCTTGGGCGGGAATGTACCACCTGATGCAATCTGGTACGGGAGAAGTCTCGAACATGGCGTCAATGACGTTTGATCACTACCCGAGATACGACGAGTTGACGCGGATCGTCCACGATGCCGCATCGACCTGGCCACACATCGTCTCGGTCGAAAGCATCGGACGCAGCCACGAGGGGCGGGAGATCTGGCTCCTCACCGTCACTGACTCAGCGACTGGCCCGGCCTCCGAGAAACCGGCCTTCTGGGTCGACGGGAGCATCCACGCCGCCGAACTGGCCCCGACCGTCGCAATCCTGCACCTGCTGCATCGGCTAGTCTCGGGGCACGGCACCGACCCGGAGGTCACGCGTTGCCTGCAAACGCGGGCCTTCTACTTGGTGCCGCGCACCAACCCTGACGGAGCCGAACTTGCCTTGGGCGACTCGCCCCGCATGGTCCGGTCAAGCACTCGCGTCTACCCTCCCGACCAGGCAACGGCTGACGGCCTGATACCCGGCGACGTCGATGGCGACGGTCACCTCCGCCAGATGCGCATTCCGGACTTGAACGGCCCGTGGAAAGTGAGTGACGTCGAACCGCGACTTCTGGTTCGACGCGACCCAACGGAGGTCGGGGGAAAGTACTACCGTGTCCTGCCCGAAGGACGCGTGCGCAATTACGACGGCGCCACAATTGACATCCCCGCCGTCCCTGAAGGCCTCGACCTGAACCGTAATTTCCCTGCGCAGTGGCGCCGTGAACATGAACAGAAGGGTGCCGGGCCCTATCCGGGGTCGGAACCCGAAGTCGCGAACCTTCTCCGCTTCCTCTCAACGCATCCGAACATCGTTGCGGCAGTGGCGTTTCACACACAAAGCGGCGTGATTCTCCGCCCGTTTAGCCACCAGTCCGACGAGGCGTTCCCGGCCGAGGACCTGTGGACGTACAAGAAACTTGGCGACCGGGGTACCGAGCTCACTGGCTACCCGAGCATCTCCGTCTTCCATGACTTCCGCTACCACCCGAAGGAGGTCATCACTGGCGCCTTCGACGACTGGGCATACAACCACCTTGGGATCTTCGGGTGGACGGTCGAGATCTGGAACCCGCAACGTCACGCGGGCATCCCCGAGATGAAGTACATCGAGTGGTACCGCGAACACCCGTTCGAGGATGACGTCAAGATGCTGGCCTGGTCGGATGGCGCACTCAAAGGTGAGGGCTTCCGCGACTGGGCGCCATTTGACCATCCCGACCTCGGGCCAATTGAGATCGGCGGATGGGATTCGCTGTACGCCTTCGGGAACCCCCCACCGCACCTGCTTGAGGCTGAGGTTGCCCGCTTTGCACCGTGGTTGATCTGGCACGCCCTGTGCAGCCCCCTCCTTGAGTACCACTCGTTGACGGCGGTAGCCGAGGGCGATGGCACGTGGCGCCTGCGAGTCGTCGTCCAGAACACTGGGTGGCTCCCGACGTACGTCACCAAGCACGCCCTCATGACGAAGTCGGTGCGAGGCGTGCGCGTCGAAGTGTCACTCCCGGAGGGCGCCCGCCTGCTCTCTGGCAAGACCACGCACGATGCCGGGCAGCTTGAGGGGCGGGCGTACAAGCCGTCGGCACCGACGCGGCGGCCGTCGGACCAGACCGACGACCGCGCCAAGGTGGAATGGATCGTGGCTGCGCCCGCCGGTGCCGAGGTAGCGGTGGTGGCGTCGCACCCCCGGGCGGGCACGATCCGGCGGCGCATCAGGCTCGGCTAGGCAACCACGCCCGGGGCCTCCCTTACTCGGGGCGACGTGTCCGGGCGATCAAGCCTTCCATGGCCGCGAGGTACCCCTCAAGTGCGAGACGCCCCCGTTCGGTCAGGTCGAAGTCGGTGCGAGGCACGCGCCCATCGAACGACTTGGTGCAGCGCACGTAGCCGGCCTCCTCGAGGCGGCGCGCATGCACGCTCAGGTTGCCGTCGGTCGTGCCGAGCAGGCCGCGCAACTCGGGAAACGACAAGGAGTCCGTGACAGCCAAGGCACTGACGATTCCCAGGCGGAGCCGTTCGTGGATGAGTGGATCAAGATCCGGCAGGAGGTTGCCGTTTGCCGGCACCACCGATTCTCCGCGCCGGCGGACCGTGTCGGCGCGTCGTCCAAGCCGCGGGACATCTGTGACGAGAGCACGATTGGTGGGCATCGTCGTTACCCCCCGTGTCGGCGCGCGATGATCGCGCCGAACGCAGCGAGAACGCCGCCGAACCCGAAGGCAAGGATGGCGTCGCCCCACGAGGCCGGCAGGACAAAGGCAACGGCCCCGAGGGTGACAAACGTGACGCCGAGGGCCCGGACAGGCGCAACTGATGCAGCACTTCCCGCAGTGACACTAGCCCCAAACGCAAGCAACCACGTACCGGGGAGGAGGTCCGGGACGCCCCGTGACCAGAGGGCGAAGGTCAGGATTGCGCCGGTGACCATTGCCGGAGCGAAGCTTGACGCAAAACGACGGTTTGGGCCGGCAGTGACCGCGAGACCCCGGCGCCGGGACTTCTGTGCGACCGCAAGGACCGCGACCACCGCGGCGAAGGCCGCCTCGATCACCCATGCGACCAGCCACCGATCGCGGTCGGGTTGAAATCCGGCGATCACCGCCGTGACGACGGCGGAGAGGCCAAGCCCAACCATCGCCCAACCGGGTACCGACGTGAATGCTCCCGCAGACTCCATGGTGGAACGGATGTACCGGAGGTCATCAAGGGCGTTGCGTCCCGGGCCATCGGCGGGGGCCGTGCGATTCATTCCGGCGCGACGCCGATGGCGTACCGGTGCGCGGTCAGGCCACGTCAGGTTGCGCCGGTCGAGCCCTGGCCGCGCGGAGTCAGCCATCTTGGTCGTCCACCCCGCCGTACTTGCGGTGGCGTGCTGCAAAGGTGGCAACAGCCCGTTCGAGTTCGGCCTCGTCAAAGTCCGGCCAACAGGTCGGCGTCGAGTAGTACTCGGCGTACGCCGCCTGCCAGAGCAGGAAGTTGGAGAGGCGGAACTCGCCAGCCGTACGGACGATCAGGTCCGGATCAGGCAGACCGGCGGTGTACAGGTTCGCCGAAATCGAGGCCTCGTCAATCTGTTCGGCCGTGAGACCCGCGGCGACCAGCTTGCGCACCGCCCCGACGATCTCGGCCCGTGATCCATAGTTGAAGGCGACGTTCAGGATGAGGTTGGTATTGGCGGCAGTCAGGCGCACGGCATCGGTGATACGCGACGACAGGCGGTCAGGGATGCCGTCGAGCGACCCGAGGTGTCGGATCTGGACACCGCGCTCATGCAGGGCCGGTGCCTCTCGCCCGATCGCTTCGGACAGGATCTGGAACAGGCCAGTCACCTCGTCTTGCGGGCGTCCCCAGTTCTCGGTCGAGAAGGCATAGATGGTCACTACCTCAACGCCCAACTTCCCGCACGTCTCAAGCACCCGACGCAGGTTTTGCGTTCCAGCGCGATGTCCAAAAAGGCGCGGCTGACCCCGCTGTCGCGCCCATCGCCCGTTCCCGTCCATGATGAAGGCGATGTGCCGGGGAACGGCGGTGCGGTCGATGGGTTGGGCCACCTGCGTGTCGTCGACCGGTGTTGCCGTCGCAAAGGTGCGGGTTGCGTCCCGCCATAGGCTTGTCAGGGGCATGGCGGGAGGATAGGACGCTTGGCAACGAGTCGTCAAGCACTTTGCTCCGCAAAGTAGCCCGCGCTGCGTTCACGCGCCGCACCCCTCGCTCCCGCGGTCAACTGCAAAGCTCGGCGCCGAGGCCGACCGGACAGTGACCTAACCGGTCGTAGCCATGCTCCCCGCAACGGCGGCGAACACGTCGTCAAGGGTCGGGCGAACGGGAGCCACCCGGCTCACCGCAACACCTGCGCCAACCAGCCGGTCACGCACGCGTTCCACAGCGTCGGTCGCCTCGATGCCCGGAGAGAGGAGGACGTGCAGGGTATCGCCGTACAGGGCCGTCTCGGCCACGCCGTCGAGGTCGTCGAGGAGTTCGAGAGCCGCATGTGGAGCCGGGCACGCAACCTCGATGAGCGGGTTGGGGAGGCCGTCCATGAGCGAATCTGGCGTGCCAGATGCCACGAGGTTGCTACGGTGCATCAGGGCAAGGTCGTGGCAGTAGACCGCCTCATCGAGGTAATGCGTCGTCACGAGGATCGTGGTGCCTTCACCTGCCAACTGGTAGAGGCCGTCCCAGAAGGAGCGCCGCTGCACCGGGGCCATGTCCGCGGTCGGTTCATCAAGGAAGAGCAACGGGGGCGCGTGGATCGACGCGCAAGCGAACGCCAGATCCTGACGGGTACCGACCGGGATTGACCCCGCGACGGTATCTACCCAGTCGCGCAGCGACGCACTCCGCGTGATTACTCGGTCCATCGCATCGGGGATGCGGTTGCCGGGCAAGTTGAAAAGCCCGGCATAAAAGCGTAGGTGCTCTCGGACCGTCATCTCATCGTAGATGCCGGCCTTCTGAGACATGTAGCCGATACGCCATTTGAGAAGCGCGGCATCGCGAGGCAAGTCGCATCCCAATACCCGTGCCGTGCCTTCGGTGGCATCCAAGACGCCGCACAGCATCCGGATCATCGTCGTCTTACCCGACCCGTTTGGCCCGAGGAGGCCAAAGATCGACCCCTTGTGCACCGAAATCGAAACGTGGTTCACCGCAGTGAAGTCACCAAAGCGGCGCGTCAGCCCCTGCGTCTCGATCGCCAGCGGGACATCCTCAAGACGGCCGACCGCCGGCGGCGTCACGATCTGACCCTGAACCGGCTTGATCTGGGAGCGAGGGGATTTCGCCAACACGTCAGCTTCGCCATCTTCGGAATGCGCGACAGATTTGACCGAAGGCGCGGTCGTCAGGGCGACGTAGACATCCTCAAGGGACGGTTCGACCGGTTGGTGCGACCGCACAATGACACCGGCACCTTCGAGCTGACGTGCGACCGCCGAAGGATCACTCGCTCGCGCAGCGTCAAGGAGGACGTGTACGCGATCACCTCGGGGCTGCACCGACTCAACGCCATCAATGCGTCTGGCTACCACTGCGGCCAGCGACATGGGCGCCGCTTCGAAGGCAACCACCCGCCCGGCAGCGTAGGTGAGTAACTCCTGGGGGGTACCCCGAGCAACGACGCGCCCGCCGGCCATGAACAGAACCTCATGGCTCCGCGTCGCCTCGTCCATGGCGGGTGTCGCGAGAATAATCGTGAGCCCGTCGCGATTCAGGCGATGGAACAGCCTCCACAAGTCGCGTCGCGCCAACGGGTCGATGCCCGTCGTCGGTTCATCCATGAGAAGCAGCGCTGGATCGTGTTGCAGGGCACACGCAAGGGCAAGCTTCTGGCGCATACCCCCAGAGAGGTTTCCCGCGAGGCGCGTCGTGAACCGTGAGAGGTCCACGAGGTCAAGCAATTCCCCCCGACGGCGGCGCATCGTCTCGGGGTCGCCGGGGTAGAGTCCGGCGAAGAACTCAAGGTCCTCCCTTGTCAGTTGCCTTCTCTTTTTTATCGTTGATATTCTTTACCGCGGCCAGCATGGCGGGCGGATGGAGTGGATCCTGTTCTTCGGGACCATGGGCATGGTCC
>CAILQO010000301.1 GCA_903836285.1 uncultured Chloroflexota bacterium | reverse complement strand
GGAGACGTTACAGGTGTCAGTCGCACCATGGACGACCGCACGCAGCCCCGGAACAGTGCCGACATGACCAGTTGGGCCAGCGTCGCTCTCGCCGTCGTCACCCTCGCGGCGTTCGCCCTCCGATTAGCCAGACTCGGTGACCTCGGCGACCTTGAGTTCGACGAGATTGTCAGCCTGCGCTACGCCATGCTTGCTCCCGCCGACTTGGTCGCACGCCTCGCCGGTGCCCTTTTCGAACACCCACCCGGGTACTACGTCGCGCTTGGCGCGTGGCTTGCTCTCGCCGAACCCGGTATTCGCGGCGACACCGACGGCATCGTCGCCCGCAGCCTCTCAATCCTGCCGGGCACCCTCATGGTGCCGGTCACGTATGGCCTTGCGCACCATGCATACGGTCGAGGGGTGGCCCTTTGGTCGGCGGTCGCCGTGGCCGTTGCCCCACTGCCGCTCTTTTATAGCCGGGAAGCGCGGATGTACGCCGCCACGGCAACCGTCGCCCTCCTCGCGACCTGGGTCCTCTTCCGCGCCGCCGATGGTGGGTGGACTCGACGGCGCCTCGTTGCCTACGTCGCCGCCACGGTGGTTGGCTCGACCTTCCACTACACGGCCCCGCTCGTCATCGGTGCGCACGCAATCGGTGCGCTCGTCACCGTCCGAAGCCGCCCGGGCCTGTGGCGCGGGGTCAGTGTCGCAATCGTCGTCGGTGCCATCGCCGCCGCTCCGTGGGTGTACGTCGCGACCGGTGCGCGCGCTACCCTCGGCGTCGGCGTCGCCAACCCCGCGTCCGGCGCCACAGCCGCCGACTCTCCACTTCCGATCAGGGCGTGGCCAAGTGCCATCGCGACCGCCCTCGGCGACATGACCGGCGGTCCGGAGACCCCACCGTGGCGTGGGTGGCCCGCCGCCATCGCCGTCGTTGCCCTCGCCGGCGTAGGCCTACCTCGCGATGGCGCGCACCGTGCCCTCTGGTTGACCACCGCGGCCGGTGCGTTTGCGGTCCTCGTCGTTGCCCTCGCCCTCGCGAAGCCGGTGCAAGGGCGCTACTTGAGTGCCCTCACTCCCTTTGCCATCATCGGTGCCGTCGCGGGATTCGGTCGCCTCATCGAGGGTGCCCGATGGTCGCAAGGCCTCGCCGTCGCCGGTACGGGGGCAATCGCCCTCGCAGTCGTCCCATTCTGGGTGACGTACTACGGCGACTACGCCCGCGCCGACTACCGCACCCTCGCGCGGCGCATCAGTGCCCTCGAACGCCCCGGCGACGCCGTCCTCCTCACCGGCCCGTGGCAGGCCTGGTACTACGACTACTACTACGACGGCCACCTCTGGCACACCGTTTTGCCCGCCACCGTCCCGCCGCCGGTCGACCCGGCAACCATCGACCCGTTGCTGTCGAAGCTGCGCGACGAGAACCGCCGTCTCTGGTTCGTGCAGGCAGGCCTCGCGCAAGCCGATCCAGGACACCTCGTCGAGGCCTGGCTTGATGCGAACGCCTTCCCGACCCTCCGCGAGGCCTACCCGAACGCCGTCCTGACCCTCTACGAAATGCACCCACCGCGAGAGATGGCCCCAATCGCCCCCGCCATGTGGGCAAACGATGCCGGGCCGATGCTCACCCTCGCATCCGGGTGGATCGACGACGGGCAGGTCCACGGCGGCGAAGGGGCACGCCTGTCGCTCACTTTCACGTCACTCGCGCCGCTTCCTGCCGACTACGCCGCCTCGGTACGACTGGTCGGGCCAGACGGCAACCGCATCGCCGCCGACATCCCCATCCGCGCCGCCTCACCAAAGGGTCCCGGCCCCGGGACCACCTCGTGGGCCCCCGGCACCTCTGCCACGGTCACTCGCGCGATACGTATCCCTCCAGGCACCCCCGTGGGGCGCTACGAGGTACGCGTCGTCGTCTACGATCCGGCCTCCCTTACCCCCCTACGCGTTGCGCAAACTCCCGCCCAGATTGGCGCCAACCCGGGGGAGGAGGCGGTCATCGGCCGCGTCCTCGTCACCCTCGCGCTCGTGCCGTACCCCGCGCGCGCCGTCCTCCCGCCACGCCAACCAGAAGTGACCTTCTGGACCCCCCTCGACCCGGCGATCCTCGGTGCCATCGAGGACCCGCGACCGATGATCGCCCTCGCGATGCCCCAACCGACCGTCGATGGCACAACCGCCACCCTTGATCTCGCCTGGCACGCACCCGAGTCCCAGATTGGCCCGCAACCAGAGACGTTCGACCCGGCCTGGGCCTACCCAGTCCGCCCACCAAACCGGTCACGCGTCCGCCTCAACATCCGTGACGCAACCGACGCGCCAATCATCTCCCTCGACGAACCGATCGCCGGGAACCGGTTTGACCTGTCGGAGCTGCGCCCCGGTGAATGGCAGTTTGATCGCTTCCCGATTGAGGTCAGCGGCCTGCCGAACGGCAGCTACCGGATCACCGTTGAGGTCGTTGATGGCGTCGGTCGACCACTTCGGATGGGTACTGACCGCGCGCCCGGCACCGTCTCCGAGGTCGTGATCGGTCGGTTCGACCTCCCGGTCACCGTGCCCCTCGGCACACGCGTCGACCGGTGGCGCCGACGCGCGGTCTCGCGTGCCGTGGCCATCGCACCGTGGGTCGCTACCCTCTCCGGCATCCGCCCGTGATC
>CAILQO010000300.1 GCA_903836285.1 uncultured Chloroflexota bacterium | reverse complement strand
GGCACGTACGTCCTCTACAAGGCGGCCGTGGCGGCCGGTGTCGGGGGGGCCGTTCAAGCGAGTTCGCTTACCTCGATGGATGCGTACGCCGACGACCTTGAGGTGACAGAACAGTGGCGTCCGCGCCCGGCACCGACGGCACAGGACCTCGCGCCGCACCTCTGCGAGATGGTTGGCATTGAGTTCACTCGCGATCCATTGGTGGAACGGCCGTTGGCGATCACCTGTCTGCGGTTCGCGTCGCTCGTTAGCGGTGCCCCGGGTGACGAGGCGGCGCATCCGGGTGACCCGCGCGCGATGTGGGTATCTGACGCCGCTGAGGCCGTTGTGCGAGCGATCGCGGCGCGCGAAACCGATGACCGACGGATCGACCGTGGGCATCGGTGGCGCCTGCTGCACGTCGCGTCAGGCGCGGCTGATGCGCGATACACGTCCGCGTTGGCCGGCCGGGCCATCGGGTACGTGCCGACGGCTGGAGGATCGCAATGAGGATCGTCCTCTACGGCGCCGGGGGGCCAGTTGCGGAGGCGGCGATTGCGGCTCTCGAAGTGCGTCATGAGTTGCGCCTGTGCGACATTCGCCCACCCGATGAGTTGCACCCCGCCCGGCGCGACGACCCCGATGGGTCCCGGGCACGGTGGTGGCCCGACCGCCCGGCGCGCCGCGACCATGAGTTCCGGCGGGTCGATGTGACCGACCCGGACCAAGTGATGGCGGCGGCCGAGGGGATGGACGCCGTCGTGAACCTCACGGTCGTGCGACCCGACCCCGTGATGGCGTTCCGCGTGAACCTCATGGGCGCCTTCAACGTGATGGAGGCGGCGGTCGCGCACGGCATCCGACGGGTTGTCCACACCGGGCCGGAGGTCATCATCGACCACTACTGGCACGACTTCGACATCTCGGTGGAGGCGCCGCCGCGGCCCGGTACCAACCTGTATTTGCTCACCAAGCACCTCGGGCATGAGGCGGTGCGCAGCTTCGCGGAGACGCACGATCTGGACGTCGTCGCCCTGTACTTCCACGTCTTCCAACCGGCCGACGCGCCGGAACGGCTACCGGGTGCGTCGCCGTTCCTCGTCAGTTGGGCCGACACCGGCCGTGCCTTTCAAGCGGCGGTTGAGGCGCCGCCGATGCCGCGACCGTTCGAGACGTTCATCATCACCGGCGATTTGCCGCATGGGCGGTTCGAGTCGGCGAAGGCGAAGCGGTTGTTGGGTTGGCACCCGCAAGATCGATTCGCGGGTCATTGGCAACGGTCGGGGTCGCGCGCAAGGATCTGAGGGATCACGAACATGGTGACGACGCACGACCTCATCCTGCGCGGGGGCCTTGTCCTCGATGGGAGTGGCGACGCGGGGATTGAGGGTGACGTCGCTATCGACGGTGACCGGATCGTTGCGGTCGGCGACCTTGGCGGGGTGCGCGGGCGTGAGGAGGTCGATGTCCGAGGCCTCGTGGTCGCCCCCGGCTTCATCAACATGCTGTCGTGGGCGACCGAGTCGATGCTTGACGACGGGCGGTCGCTCTCCGACCTCGTGCAAGGCGTCACCCTCGAAGTGTTCGGCGAGGGGTGGTCGATGGGACCACTTTCCGAAACGATGGCCGCCGAGTTGCGCGACCGTCAATCGGATGTGCGATACGACGTGGCGTGGCGAAGCTTGGGTGAGTACTTGTCGCACCTTGAGGCGCGCGGCGTCGCACCGAACGTGGCGTCGTTCGTCGGCGCGACGACGGTGCGCATCCACGTTCTTGGCGAGGTTGACCGCCCGCCGACGGCGGCGGAACAGCTCCAGATGGAGGCCCTCGTCGACGCGGCGATGCGTGAGGGCGCGATGGGCGTCGGCGCGTCGCTGATCTACGCCCCCGCCTGCTACGCCGCGACCCCAGAGTTGATCGGCCTCGCAGCCGTTGCCGGGCGCCATGATGGCTTGTACATCGCGCACCTGCGAAGCGAGGGGGCGACTTTCCTTGAGGCGCTTGAGGAACATGTGCGCATCGCCCGTGAGGGGAACGTACGCGCGGAGGTCTACCACCTCAAGGCGGCGGGGCGGTCGTACTGGCACAAGCTTGACGCGGCGATTGCACGCATCGAGGCGGTGCGGTCCGAGGGGGTACGCCTGACCGCCGACATGTACACCTACGAGGCGGGGTCGACCGGCCTCGACGCGGCGATGCCGCCGTGGGTGCAGGAGGGCGGTCACCGCGCGTGGGTTGCCCGCCTACGCACCCCGGAGATCCGCGCACGCGTCGTCGCGGAGATGCAGGCTCCGGCCTCCGGGTGGGAGAACCTCTTCTACGAGACGGGTGCCGACGGGATGCTGTTGGGGTCGTTCCAGACGACGCGGCTGCAACCCTTGGCCGGGCGCACCTTGGCCGACGTCGCGCGGGAACGGGGCACCTCCCCGGCGGAGACGGCAATCGACCTTGTGATTGAGGACGACACGCGCGTCGGCACGATCTACTTCATGATGGATCAGGCGAACGTGCGTCGCCAGATGGCGCTGCCGTGGGTGAGTTTTGGGTCCGACTCGCCAAGCGTGGCGCCGGAGGGGCCGTACCGCACGAAGCACCTGCACCCACGGGCGTACGGCACTTTCGCTCGAGTCCTTGGCAAGTACGCGCGCGACGAGAAGGCGCTGTCGTTGCCGGAAGCCGTGCGCCGGTTGTCGGCGTTGCCGGCGGCGAATCTCGGGTTGCGCGACCGCGGGCGACTGACGCCGGGCATGTATGCGGATGTGGTGACGTTTGACCCGGCAACAGTGACGGACCACGCCACCTACGTCCGTCCGCACGCCCTCGCGACGGGGGTACGCGACGTCGTGGTGAACGGCGCGTTTGCCTTGCGTGATGGTGCCCCAACCGGCGCGATGCCCGGTCGATTCGTGCGTGGACCCGGCTGGACCGGGCACCCGTAACGGGTTGTCGGATGGGCGCCGCACCACTGTGAGCCTCGACCGGTACCTGATGCGCACCAGATGGGTCGCGCGTTTGCATTTGCTATCTGGTCGGGCCGCGGGCTACGCTGGGAGTGGTCTCGCCCCCCGGGCGGGAACGATGGCCGTTACCTAAGCCGTTCTGGCGAGGCGCGCAATTCACTGGCGCGTCGTC
>CAILQO010000299.1 GCA_903836285.1 uncultured Chloroflexota bacterium | reverse complement strand
TTCCTTGGTCCCGGCCATCACGAGATGGCCACCTTCGAGTCGGTTCCCGGTCATCCGGGAACCAGTTCGTAGCCCCGACCGACGGTCAAGCTGCCGGTCGTCGATGGGTCGAGTGACGCGATTCAGCGGCGCCGGTCGGGAATGTCGCGTACGCGACCCGGTCGTTCCCCCTGCCTGTCGCGGGCAGGTGAGCGCCCGAGGGAGTGCGCCGCCATGAGGTGTCACGAAAACCGAGGAACGTGGACCTACGTGAGGAGAGGGGCGGGGGCGCGTTCCGCGATCGGGATGCGCGCACCGCGGCCCGCGATCCAGAGGATGTTGAAACGCTACCAGACCATTTTGCCAGAATGCAACGGCTCTCATGTGAGACGGCTGGGTATTCTCTGGATGTACGGTGCTTGTAACGTGCGTGATCGTCACGTGCCGTGTCGTCGGTTCCGAACAACGGGTGCTCGTCCCGGCGAGGTGAAACCGAGCAAGCGAACCGGTTTCCGGCCGTGCGCAACGCATGGCGTTGGGCACGCAGCGCCAATCGGTCGGGACGAGGAGCAACTGGTCCCTACCGCCCCGATCACGCAGAACACGCGCCAAGCACCCGCCGTCGAACCCCATCTCGCAGAACCTCACTTGCCACCCGAAGCCTGTCACGGCCCGTGCAGACACCTCACGGCACGCGAGTGGGGTTTGTGAGCGGGTGGGGAATGCGCACGGGGCGGGACGCAAACGCTGCGTCGCCCGCGCCAAGCGGAAGGCCTGTCACACGTGGTGACCGTCCCGTACCTACCCGATCAGACGACATCTGCAATGGAGCGGATGTCCGAGGAGGATGGGGTAATGCCCAAGAAACCTGCGAAATCCGCAGAGCAACCGAACAGTCAAGGATCAACCGCGATCCTTGCCGCACGCCTCGCTGATCTGCGAGTCGGGTCACCCCTGTCGTTCCAGGGGCTGACCCTGATTCCAATCGATGCGGCGCGACCAGCTGCCCAGTTCGAGTACGAGACCCTCGTGACCGCCCTTGCTGGGAAGCGTGCCGTAGTAACTGAGATCGGCGGCGGCTCCGTGCCGGAACTCGGCGTCAAGCAGTCCGGCGCACTGCCGGTCCTGCTCCTTGACGGGGACCAGCTCATCGGCGGTCGCCAGAACCGTGTCCTGAACACCACGTTGCTCGTACCGGTCGGCGTCGATTTTGTGGTGCCGGTGAGTTGCGTCGAACAGGGCCGGTGGCACCAAACCCGCGCGGATTTTGGGACCGGTGAAATCGTCCCACCAGCACTGCGGTTCACCAAGCATTCAAGTGTGAGCGCTTCGTACCGCCGGGGTACGCGCGCGCGGGCAAGTCAGAGCGACGTCTGGGCGTCGGTCTCAGCCACCCTGCATGACACGTCGTCATACTCACCGACCTCCGATCTCCATGAGGCGTATCGGTCGATGGACACGCGCATTGAGGAGACCCGGGTACGGCTTGGGGCCGCGCCAACTGGAGCGGTTGGGGTGGTTGCAGTCATCGACGGGCAGGCGCGTGCCGCCGACCTGTTCGACAAGCCAGAGACGCTTGCCGAGTTCTGGCCGCGCCTTGTCCGGAGCTACGCCCTTGAGGCCGTGAACGCCGGTCCGACCGACGACTCAATCGCGGTGGCAGCGGCGCAGGCACTCCTCGACTTCGGCGTGAGCGCGTCGCATACCGCAACGGCCTTTCCGGCCCATGGCCTGGGTGAGGACGTACGTCTCGAAGCACCGGACGTGCAGGGCGCGGCATTGGTTCACGCCGGCGTCGCCATCCATGCCGTCCTGTTCGGGACCGGACGTACGGCGCCACAGCTGCCTCAGGGACGCATCGCCACACGACGCCCTTCGCCACCAG
>CAILQO010000298.1 GCA_903836285.1 uncultured Chloroflexota bacterium | reverse complement strand
GGTGGCGTTGCCGTACTGGTCGGTGCCGAAGACGCGGACGATCACGCTCCCGTCCCGATTTGTCGTGCCGTCATCGGCGACGACGGTCCGCCCGTAGGTGAACGTCGAACCGGGCACGGCGCCGGACATCTGGTCCGGCGGGTTTACGTCTGACGTGCCTTGCTGATCGATAAAGATGGTCGGCACGACCGCAAGCGGTTCAGTGGCGACCGCGGTGATCGAGACGGAGCCGGCCTTCACTGGCGACGTCGGCGCGTACGTGACGTCGAACGACGGCGCGACGTTGTCGAGGAAGAAGGTTTCGTTCGTCGTCGGCGCGGGTGTGCCTGCAAACGCATTTCCGGCGAGGTCGGTGATGCCGGTGCCAGTGACGTTCAGGCCAATCGTCGCTGTTGGGTTCGTGCCGGCGCCGTAGTCACCGGTAAGCCCAGCGAGCGACCCGACAGTCACACGCCACTGCTTGGACGCATTTAGCACGGTGTCGGTCCGGGTGACCGAAGCAATCGTGGCACTGCCAGTCGTCGCGCTGCCGTTCGCAACGGCAAACGCCGCGGGCGTCACGTTCTGCACATCGTCGATGAAGGTGACATCGAACTGCGCGGTCGACGCGTTTGTGAGCACCGTACTCACGCTGCCGAAAGCCCGCTTCACATCGGTGACGTAGGGAAGCGAGTTGTCGACGCGCATCAACTCGTGGGTCTCGGTGACGACGTTACCTGCCGGGTCGGCGGCACTGACGGTGAAGTTGATCGTGCCGTCACCGGTCGTCGGCACCGATTGGCGGTAGGTCCAGACGAGCGGCTGCCCAGACGTCGCGACCATCGGCTGCGCGCCGGCCGGCAAGCCGGTGAATGTGGCAGACGAAAGGGTGATTGTTGGCGCGGTGCCAAGCGACGCCGTGTTGGTGAAGGTCGCACGGACGGTCAGGCCGGCGTCGGCACCCCGAACTGCCCGCGGCGCCGCGACGTACGACGCACCGTCGATCAGGTATTCGAGCGTCACATTGGGCTTGGTGTTGTCGATTGCGAAGCTGGTGACCTGCCCGCTGGCAAGGACGGCCCCGTTGGTCGCTTCGTCGGCGACGGCCCCTAGACCGGTGTCGACCGACGCCGTGGTGTCACCCGTGGTCGGAATGGTCGTAAACCGGCCCCGCCAGACTTTCGATCCGGCGGCCGTCTGCGTCAACGTCACCGGTGTAGTGGTCCCACCGATCGTGATTCCGAGGGTCGGCGCACCAGTCACGGTGCCGGTTCCGCCCGTCTCGGTGATCGTCAGCTGGACCGCCAGGTCCTGGGTGCCGTTCAGTGGCGTCGCGAGCGAATCGTTGTAGACGTACGCGAGGTCTGGGTCTGGATCGGTTTTGGCGAGCCGGTGGTACGCGAGGGTCGCGAATGGTGGGGTGTTGTCGATGGCGAATGAGGTCACCTGACCGGTCGAGGTGGCGACATTGAGCGACTCGTCGCGCACCGCGCCGACGCCGATTGTGACCGTAGCGGTGCCGTCGTTGCCCGTAGACGGGACGTCGTACGTGCCACGCCACACCTTCGACCCGGCGGCGGACTCGGTCAGCGATACCGACGATGCGCTCCCGCCGTTCGGCGTCACCGACACGGTTGGGGCACCGGTGACGGCACCGGCGCTGCCGCCGGTCTCGGTGACACTGAGTTGGAGGGCGATGCGTTTCGTGCCGTTGACCGGCGACGT
>CAILQO010000297.1 GCA_903836285.1 uncultured Chloroflexota bacterium | reverse complement strand
TACCCGGATGACGATGGCTTCCCCCAGCAGCCACTGCACGGGGTCCTCGTGCGAGGCGTCGCAGGCTACCGAAGGGAGGGCACCATGACCGATCGTGAGACCGTCCTGCTCCCGAACACCCGGCGCGAAGTCTGGGGATGGGCGATGTACGACTGGGCGAACTCGGCGTTCGTCACGACCGTTGCCACTGTCCTCATGGG
Source organism: uncultured Chloroflexota bacterium (assembly GCA_903836285.1). Taxonomy (GTDB): domain Bacteria; phylum Chloroflexota; class UBA11872; order UBA12225; family UBA12225; genus CAILQO01. The sequence continues at coordinate 3,010 of CAILQO010000297.1, read as the reverse complement.
TCCATACCTGACCGCGCTTGCACAGGGCGCGGCCGGCGAAAACGGCACGATCCTTGCGCTCGGGCCGCTGGGCACGGTCACCGCCAAGAGTCTGTACCCGCAGGCGGTGTCGCTTTCCACCTTCTTCCAGCTTTTCCTTTTGCCGGTGCTTGGCGGCGTTGCGGACTACACCAGTCGCAAGAAGCACCTGATGGCCGGGTTTTGCGCCGTCGGCTCGGTCGCGACGGTTGGGATGTACTGGGTCGAGGGTGACCGGTACCTGCTCGGGGCGGCCCTTTTTGTGGTAGCGAACCTGTGCCTTGGCGGGTCAATCGTCCTGTACAACGCGTTCCTCAACGAGATCACGACCCCCGACCGACGCGACGCTGTCTCGAGCCAGGGGTTCGCGTTGGGGTACCTCGGCGGCGGGATCCTCCTGGCCTGCAACCTTGCCCTGATCACCGTGGCGCCCGCGCTTGGCATGTCCAAGGGCACGGCGGTGCGGCTCTCGCTGGCATCGGCCGGCCTCTGGTGGGGTGGTTGGAGCGTCGTGACGTTCCGGCTGGTCAGGTCAAGGCCGATGTCGCGCACGCCGGTGCCGGGACTTCCTTGGCTCGCGGCCGGGTTGAGCGAGATTGGCGCGGCGTTCCGTCGACTGCGCAGGCTGCCCCAGACTGCGCGCTACCTCGTGGCGTACACCTTCTACAACGATGGGATCCAAACCGTCATCGCGATGTCGTCGGTCTTCCTCGCGCAGGAACTCTTCACCCCGGCGCAGCGGGCAGCCGGAGACGACGTCGCCTTCCTGACCGGGCTGATCCTGATGGTCCAGTTCGTGGCGTTCTTCGGTGCGGCGGGGTTCGCGTTCGCGGCCCGCGGGTTCGGGACGAAGTCAGCCGTGATGGCAAGCCTGGCCATCTGGTGCGCCATCGTCGTCTACGCCTACGGATTCCTCGACACAACGGTGCAGGCCCTGGTGATGGGTGGGGCAATCGGGGTGGTGCTCGGCGGCTCGCAGGCGCTCTCCCGCTCGCTGTACTCGCGCGTCATCCCGCACGGGCAGGAGGCGACGTTCTTCGGTCTGTACGAGATCAGCGAACGCGGGACGTCGTGGATCGGCCCACAGGTCTTCGCCGTCGTGTTGGCGACGACCGGTTCGTATCGCGACGCCATCCTGTCGCTGATCGTGCTGTTCGGCATCGGCACGGTGTTGTTATGGACGGCCGATGTGGCGCGCGCCGAACGTGAAGCCCGCGCCCTGACGGCGCAGTGACCGGTCACCTAGCGCGTACGGCACAATACATCGACGTTGCTATCATTGTCGCAGTATTGACACCGGGGAGGCCCACCGATGACCGATCGCGCCCAACGCGAAGTTCGTGCAACGTATCCCGCGACGCGCACACTTGAGGGGGCGGGGGTGCCGATCCGCCGCGCACTGCCGCCGCCGAACGGCCGGTACGACCTTGTCGACCCGTTTCTGCTTCTCGACGACGTCGAGCTCATCCCCGGCGCTGGCCCGTCATTCCCGCCGCACCCGCATCGGGGCTTCGAGATCCTGACCTACCTCGTGACTGGCGGGATGAGCCACGAGGACAGCGAAGGCAACAAGGCCGGCGTCGGCGCAGGTGGCCTGCAACATATCGTCGCGGGGAAGGGAATGTGGCACGGCGAGGAGATCGACGTGGCGGCGGGGCCGATGCGAGGAATCCAGATGTGGATCAACGTGCCCCGCGCCGAGAAGGGGGTCGACCCGCGCTATCAGTTGGTCGATGGGCCAGACGTGCCGGTCACGCGCGACGGCGCCGCCACCGTCCGCCGGCTTGCTGGAGACGGCGGCGCGGTTCGCTTTGCCCGGCCCTCGATGTATCGCGACGTGACCGTTGATGCCGACGCCGAGGTGACGATCGAGATCCCGGACGGGTGGCAGGGCTTCGCGTACGTGATCGACGGCGGCGGGCAGTTCGGCAGCGACGGCGACGTGGTTGGCCCGTGGACGAACGCGATACTTGGAACGACTGGCGACTTGCGCGTCGTCACCGGCCCGGGAGGCGTGCGGTTCATGCTTGGCGCGGCAATGCCGATTGGCGAGGCGCCGCGCTGGCGTGGCCCTTATGTGGACTGAGCGACCGCGGGCGCACGGGAGTGCGCGACCGCCTACTGCTCGCCGAGTTGCGTCAGCAGGCCGTGCGTTCCGGCCGGGTCGATGTTCAGGATGCGCCACCCCGCCGCGGTGTCGATCGGCCCATGCGCCGTTGAACCGGCGAGCGACAGTCCACACGCCTTGGCGTGGTTGACCGCATCGGTGAGGTGGCCTTCAACGGCATAGGCGACGTGGTGCAGCGCCCCCCTCGGGTTGGCCCGCAGGAAGTCGGCGAACGGCCCCGTCCCGGTGGTGGGGCGCATCAGCTCGATCCCGGTTGAGCCGTCACCGAGGCGAAAGACTGCGACCTCGAAGTTGAAGCCCGGCCCGGCGTCACCCCGCCGCTCGAGGTGCATCCCGAGGACGTCCCGGTAGAACGCGATGGCGGCGTCGAGGTCGGGCACGACATAGCCCACGTGGTGCAATCCGGTCAGCATGGCCAAGGTTCCTCCTCATTCCGGATGGCCAGTGTATCGGTGAAGAAGCGCAGCAGGGGGCATCGCTATACTGGCGCGCGGGCAGTGGGGTGCCTCGGAGTCGCTGGAGCAGGCATGGCATCGACGGGTTCGTGGCGCGGGCCGTGGGCGACGCTTCGTCCGGCGTTCGCTGGGATCACGATTGCGCTTGCCGTCACCGCGATTGCCTGCAACCCGCTCGAGGACGGCCCACGACCATTCCCAACGCCGACCGTCCGGCCGACGTCGACCCCGAATCGTGCGTACGCCACCGTCCGGTCGGGCACCATCATCGACGCGGTCAAGACCCTTGGGCGCGTGGTCGCCGCACAGGAGGCCGACCTTTCGTTCCGCAATACGGGGCGCGTCCGTGACGTCCATGTGCAACCTGGCCAGCTTGTCCAGGCCGGGCAGGTGCTGGCTGAACTAGACC
>CAILQO010000296.1 GCA_903836285.1 uncultured Chloroflexota bacterium | reverse complement strand
GTGGCACGACGACGCAATCGACATCCTTGCGACCCCCGATGGCCGAGTGCGCGTCCTCGACGAGGACGAGTTGCCAAACGACCTCGAGTTGGGCCGGCGACAATCGATCTTGGGGGCACGTGACCGAGTGCTACGCGAGTTGGGTTCGCTGATCCATGACGCCGAGATGGCCACTGCGAAATACTTCAAGGACGGAGGCGCGTCGCCACTTCGCGCGTGACTGGGCTTCCGTCGTTCGCTTGCCTGCACACGCACACCCTTCCGTGCGCCCCCACCTCCGACCCCCTTGCGACGGGTCAGGGGTTGCTCAACGCAGGTGACGCCCCAACGGGACCCCTGAGCGCGGTGGCGCGCTCTGCGCTATCGATCCATCGGTGAGCGCCGCGCGGCGGGCGCGCGCGTCAGCGATGGCGACTTGGGCCGCTCCCACGATTGCCAACGCGAGTGACGCCGGCAGCAACGGGCCGATAACTGACTGAGCGATCAGCCTTGACGCGACGGCCCCCGGATCAGTGATCGGAACTAGCGCCTCGATGGCGACCAGCAGCGCATTCGCGGCTGTGCGCGTCCCGGGCGCCACACTGGCGAGCGCACGGGCGAGGGACGCACGCGCCCATGCCGCCTCAACGTCAGCGGCCGCCGCGACCACCGCCAGCCCGTTGCCCCAACGGCGTGACGCGGTCGGCGCGTCGCCACGAGCCCATGCGACCTCGCCGACGGCGAGCGCCACCTCCATCCGGGCGAGATCCACCACACACTGAAACGCAGGGACAGCCACGAGCCCGAGGCAGTCCTCCGCGTGACGGGCGAACGCTGTCGCGGACTGAACGTTTGGCGTGGCCAACGCAACGAGAGCAGCCGCGCGGGCCCGCCACTCCGGTGGAACACGACTGTCCTCGCCGGCCCTGCCGACATCCGTAAGGTCCGGCACCCGGCCAAGCAGCAGGTGCGTCCTTGCAGTCGCGATGACCTCGGCGGCGCGGCGCGACGGCGAGTCAACGTCCAGCGCATCGGTGACCGAGACCCCCAGCGCAGTTGCCAACGCGACTAGGGTTCCGACAGACGGAACGACCTGTCCGGCCTCGATCCGGCTGACCAGCGCCGCCGAGCATCCCGCACGCGACGCCAGTCGGGCAATCGTCATCGCAGGGATGAGTCGCTGCCGGGCTTGCCGGAGGTTGTCGCCGATCGTGGTCGGCACGCCTGTACGTCGATTGCTGCGCGTCATTGCGCCACAGTAACGGTTTACGTGCTTGCGTGCGCCATGATCAAGGATGACGCGACCTGTCGCGCGTGACCCACGTTCCGTCATCTGACCGGTGCCACGCAGGCCCTCACTGGGCACTATCCTGCACCGCAAGGAGCGCAATCCATGCCTCGCGCCCTCGTCACTGGCATCACCGGCCAGGACGGCAGCTACCTCGCCGAGTTCCTCCTCGACAAGGGCTACGACGTCTACGGCTTGATCCGCCGGTCGAGCGTCGTCACCGATCAGCGCATCCGTCACTTGATCGATCGGGTCGAGCTGATCGACGGTGACCTGCTTGACCAGCTGAGTTTGATCAAGGCGATGCGAACGGCACGGCCGGACGAGGTGTACAACCTCGCGGCACAGTCGTTCGTGCCCACGAGTTGGGGGCAGCCGGTTCTCACCGGGGAGTTCACCGCTCTTGGCGTCACCAAGATGCTCGAGGCGGTACGCGTCGCCGACTGGCCAGTGCGCTTCTATCAAGCATCGTCCAGCGAGATGTTCGGGAAGGTCCAGGAAGTTCCCCAGACCGAGAACACGCCGTTCTACCCTCGAAGCCCCTATGGGGTCGCAAAGGTCTACGGTCACTGGATCACGGTGAACTATCGGGAGTCTTACAACCTCTACGCGTGCTCAGGAATCCTGTTCAACCATGAGAGCCCGCGCCGTGGCCTTGAGTTCGCACCCCGCAAAATTGCCCGGGCGGTCGCTCGGATCAAGCTCGGCAAGCAAATGGAAATCCGGCTCGGGAACCTCGACGCCCGCAGGGATTGGGGTTTTGCGGGCGACTACGTGCGCGCAATGTGGATGATGCTCCAGCAGGACGCACCAGACGACTATGTCATCGCTACTGGCGAAACACACAGCGTGGCCGAGTTCTGCGAGCTGGCATTCCGGCGGGTCGGCATCGACAACTGGCGGGACTACATCGTGATCGACCCAGCCCTCCTCAGGCCAGCTGAGGTTGACCTGCTGATCGGGGACCCAACGAAGGCGCGCGAGAAACTGGGGTGGCAGCCAGAGGTGAGTTTCGAGGGACTGGTCAACTTGATGGTCGACGCAGACCTCGCGATGGAGGCCCAGTCCTAGAGCGCACGAACGCCACCAGCAGATATGGCCACTAACCGGCAGCCCTACTAGTCAGAAGGGGCGAGGGATCACCTTCGCAGGTGCGCCCCCGCCCCGTAACTCCGCTGCGATGGGATCCCGCCGTGCCGGCGCCCCCCAAACGATCGAGACTATTCCTCGACGATTGCAAGGACGTCCTTCTCGGACAGGATTAGGAGCTCCTCGCCATCAATCTTGATCTCGGTCCCAGCGTACTTGGCGTACAGGACCTTGTTGCCGACGTGGACCTCAAGCGCCAGACGCTCGCCGCTATCAAGGACACGACCGCTGCCCGCTGCGATGATGACGCCCTCCTGCGGCTTCTCCTTGGCCGTGTCCGGCAGGACGATTCCGCTCTTGGTCGTCTCTTCACGCTGCGTCGGGCGGACCACCACCTTGTCGCCGAGGGGCTTCAGCTTCGTCGCGGTTTCCGTGGACATGTGGTCTGACCTCCCTGGTCACCTGTTGCCGGTACTCCGGCTGATGACGCCCCGCGAGGCCGCGGCGGGCGTCAATTCGGGACACACAAGCATCACCCGGCACGAGATCGCAACCAAGCATTGCAGGGCTGCCCGCGCCGGAGAGGCGGATCGTTGGCACCGCTAGTCTAGCAGTCTCGCGCTGTGACTGCTAACACGTCTCAAGCAGCGTCGCAGCGCGCAACCGGCGCCATGCACGACGCTAAACTCGGGGGGAGCTGCTCCGAGAATGACCTCCGCCACCCCACTCGCCCCGGCAGGCGCCACGACCGGCAGGCAGACGCTCGCGCCCGTTCGCACCGCGACGTCAAGGGACTGGTTCGACCGGCTGTGGTCTCTCCTTGGCTCCGTGCGCTTCGGCGTGTCGGTGATTGGTGTCGCCGCTGTCGCCACGTTCGCGGGCACGGTAATAATGCAAGCCCCAGGGACAGTTCAGGCTTCTCCGGACCAGTTCGCTGCGTGGCTCGCTGGTCCCCAAGCCAGGTATGGCTACCCGTTGGCAACGTTTTTTGAGTATCTCGACCTCTACCGCACGTTCCAGAGCATCTGGTTTCGGGCCTTGATCGCACTCCTAGCCATTTCGATCGCCGTCAACACCACCACTCGGG
>CAILQO010000295.1 GCA_903836285.1 uncultured Chloroflexota bacterium | reverse complement strand
GATCACGCCGAGCACGTGCGCCGCCTGCGCAGCCGGCAGGCCGGCCATCGCATCAATGAATGCCCGAGCTGTCCGGAGATCGACCGCGCCGAGCGCCTCCCCGATCGCCATTGCTGCCGTTGGCGATAGCCCGCCGGGGATCGCTGCAATGGCACTTGACAACCGGTCGGTCGATAGCCCCGCTGGGCCGAGGACGGCACTGGTAGGTCTCGGCAGGACCGGAGCGACAGGCAATGCAGGTGGAGCAGTTGGCACAACGACCACGGAGATGACCGGCCGTGTCGTCGTGCCCGTTGGCGCAGGCTCTCCGCCGCCACCACCTCCGCCACCACCTCCGCCACCACCGGGACCCACCGGAGGCACGACCGGTGGCACCACCGGCAGGAGGGCGAGCGCCTCGCGGGTTGTCAGCACGAAGGTGCCAAGCACACTGGTCGAAATCGCGAACTGGCCCGTCGAGGAGGTGAGCTCGGATTGGGTCGCTGTCGATATTGGCGTATACGTGCCGGATATTTGGTCGAACCGCGTCGCCTGCAGGTCGCCGGGCTGGGCCGCCGCCTGCCCGTGGGTTGCCGTTGACGGCGCGCCGTACGTGCGGAGCGTCGCGAGCGGATAGGTGACGAGGATTGTCGAATCGACCGACAGGTTCGTGATCGGAAGGCCGGTGGCGGTGCTTGTGAGGTTTACCTGGAAGGCGTCGCCGTACGGCACGAAGCCAGGAAGCGCCGGTACGTTGCCGAGCGGCACCACCTGCACCGAGACCGCCTCGCTCACCGCGCCCGGCGCAAGACGCAGCTCCGCGCTGTCAAGGCCAGCGCGCACCTGTGCACCGGTCTCCGGGTCACCTGAACCGGTCGCGACCGGCGGCAGGGGTACGGCATCCGGGACCAAGTCGATCGCGACCCCGGCAATGTCGGTGCCGGCGACCGCCTTGGACACCGCGGCGCTCTCGGCCGGAACCCGCGCGCCGGCCTCGGTCGTGAGGTCAGCCGCGGCGGCGATTGACCAATTGCCGGCTGCCAGGCGCAGGACGAACGCCCCTGCCCGGCTGCCACCGAGCGACGTGGTGGTGCGCACCAGTCCGGTCGACGACGTGGCGGTCACCGTTGCCCCGGCGATCGCGCGCGAGCCGGAGGTCACGGTGCCTTCGACCTTGACCGCGGCGTTCTCGAACGCCAACCTCAGGCCGGTCGTTGCACCTCCGGAGGCAATCACCAGCGGCTTCGGGTCGATGACGTACGCCGCGTCATCGGCGGCGGCATCGCCTGCCGCGACACCGTAGCGCGCTGAGGCGCCACTGGCGGCGACAACTACCGAACCGGCCGGCGCCGCGAACGAGAATGAACCGTCGGACCCAGATTCCGCGTCGATCGACACGAAGCTGCCGTCGGGACCCGACACGTCGGCGCGAACGCGCACCCCAGCGAGCGGGACGTCCACGGTGCCAATCCGAACCACCGCCGACCCGGAGATCACCTTGTTGGCGGGGCTGAGATCGATCGTTGGGGACGCCGGGGCAACCGTCCCGGTGGCGGTGACCGTCACGTCGACGAACGGGCGTTCGACGTTGGCAAGGTAGCCATTTGAGGGGTCAGGCGAGGCGGCGAGGCGCCACGTCCCTTGGGCGAGGGCAAACGTGAAGGCACCGGTCGCGTCGCTCTCCGTCAGCTTCACCACGCCCGCCGCCGGCCCACCAATGCCAGTCGCGCGAACCACTGCCCTGAGTGCTACCGGCGAACCGGCGACCGTGGCGGTTGTCCCGGAGACGAGGCGTCCAGCGACGGCGACATTGCTTGGGGTGACCGTGCGTGACGCGATGTTCGGAGTACCGGCGGCGGCGACGACGCCCGACTCCGCCTCCGGTGCAAGGAAGCCTCCCGCCGCCACCGAGATGCTGAGACGGTACGTGCCCGGTGCGACCGAGATTCGGATCCGGTTGCCGCTGAATGCGACACTGCTCCCTCGTCCGGTCGCCTGGTCCTTCACGAAGGCGGTGCCGGCGATCGATGACGCCTCGTCCTCTGTGAGCGGGACCGTGGCGGCACCTGTGCCCGGCTTCACCAACGTGCGTTCGATCACCGCCGAGGCCGGCGTGAGGACGATGTCGGTGAGCGACGTCGTCACGTTTGAGGCGACCGTCCCGATCACCGCCCCACCAGCAAGTACCGCCGCCCCACGTGGGACGACCGCGGCGACCTCGTACCGCCCTGCCGGCACCGCAAGCGAGAACACGCCCCTGTCGTCGGTCGTGGCCGGGGTCACGATGGCGTCGCCCTCGCGCCGTGCCTGGACCGTCATCCCGGCGACCACCTCGCCCGTGGTCAGGCGTACCGTCCCGGAAAGGCGCCCGAGCGTGCGACGCAGGGCGGGCAAGTCGGTCGGTGTGATCAGCGTGGTCTGGCCACTGACAACGCGCACGCTGACCTCGTCTGGGGCGGCCAAGGTGGTGTCGTCGGGCGTGACGGTCAGGACGTAGTTCCCGCCGGGCGCGGCGAGGCTGACGTTCGCACCGGTGGCCAGGTCCTGCCCCGGCAAGACTGCACTCCCAGCGGTCGCGGAGATGGTGCGCCCTTCGCCGCGCAAGGTCACGGTGCCGGTGGTGAGTTCGGTCACGGTACCAACGGTGCGTTCGATTCGCGCTTGGACGGTGCCCCCGGCCGGAAGGACCGTCAGGTCAACCACCCCGGACTCGCTAGCCGGCGTGCCGTCAAGGTTCGTGGCCGCGAACGTGATGCGCCCGGCGCGCCCGGGGAGCCACGCGGCACCGGCGGTCGCCTGTGGGGCGACGACGTACTCGCCGGCCTCGAGGGTGAGCGGGCCGAAGGCACCATCGAGATTGGTGGTGGCCGAGATGCTGAGGCCGCCGGCCTGCGACACCACCACGCGCGCTTCCGCAACGCCTCGGCCGTCGGGCAGGCGCACCGACCCGGCGAGCGACTTCACGCGCAGGTTGGTGGCAACGTAGCGGAACGAGGTGTCAACCGTCTCGCCCGTAATGGATCCAGTAAAGATGGCCTCAGCCGAGGTCGCCCCCTTGATCGTCGCGGCGGTGATAGCGCTGCCGACCAGCTTTGGCACGACCTTCCAGGCAATGGCACCGAGAGGCGCCCGAACCTGCATGGTCACGGCGCCGTCGGTGACTGTGACGACCGGTGTCGCCAATGACCGAGCCATCCGCGCGACCTCATCACCGAAGCTTTGGCGCACCCCTGCCGGCGTTGTCCCCGCCGAGTAGCGCGCACCTGAACCTGGGGTGACATCAAGGGCGAGATTCGCCGACGCATTTCCGGTGACGGAGGCTGGCAGGCCCCGCAGCTTCGCGGCGATCGAGTTCTTGTTGAGTGCGTCCAGATCGAGCGTGAACTCCCAAGGCGCGTCAGCCGTCGCGCGAGGTTCGGTCACCGTCGCGACGATGGTGGTCGTCGGGTAGCCGGCAACGCCATCGATCGCGACCACGACGTCCCCGCCGGGAATGCCGGTGAACGTGACGGACCCATCCGGTCCCGTCACCTGGTCGTTCGGCCCGGAGGCGTCGGTCACCGCTGGCAGGTCGCCGACGTCGCGGCGCACGGAGGCCCTCGCCCCTGCGACGGGGGTTGCCCCCTGCGTGACGGTCACCTTGACCGACCGGGGCCGGACAACCCGGATGGTTACCCCGGTCGTTGCCGTGGCACCGTTGCTGTCGGTCGCCACGACCTCAAGGTCATGGACGGAACCGTTCGGGAGCGCCGCGTTCGGCACCGCGAGCGCCCGTGCACCGGCGGCCCCGGTGATCGGGATGGCCGTGATCGCGCCGGTTGCCCGGCTCCGGAGCGTCGCCGTGAGGTTGGCGATGGTCACGCCGCCGCCGGTCGCGGTGGCGTCGACCGTGAACTCTGGAGGAGCTTCCTGCGAGATGTCGAGGGTACCGAGCACGCCACTTCCCGCGCGGCTGAGCGTCACGGACGGGACGCCGGGTTGGAGCACGAATGTGCCGAGGATGGTCGTGACGTTGCCGGCGGCGTCCGCGAGGGTTACGCGCAGGTCGTACGCCTGCTTCGCCGGCGTGCCCGTCGGTTCGGGGAGCGGCGACGCCCAATCGCCGGCGACGATGCCGACCGTGCCACCGCTTGCCCGGAGGCCCGCGTCCGTCGTCAGCACGTTGCGCACGACCTGGTAGTCGTTCGCGCCGGTCGGTCGGACGGCGAACGTGGCGCTCGCGACGTCATAGCTGCCGTCCGCCGCCGCGCTGATCGTGGCCGAGAGTTCCGGCGTGCGCGACCCAACGGCGCTTCCGGCACGCGGGGCGATGATCGATGCCACCGGGCGCGTCACGTCCACCGTGACCGGCACCGCGGCGGACTCGGCGAGCGACCGGTTTCCCGAACCGTCGCGGGTGACGACGCTGAACGATGCCGTCGCGGACCGCGAGAAGGTTAGGGGCGGGAAGGCGAACCCGTACGTGCCGGACTTGAGCACGACCGGGGCCACGACCGCGCGCCCGCCCTCGCCGGTGGCGTCGACGCCGTTCCGGCGCAGGATCGCGACGAGGCCCTCCGGGACTTCCTCAGCACTTGTCGTGGCCAAGTGGCCAGTGAGCGAGAGCTGCACGCCTTCTGCCGAGGTGTCCTCGTCGGTCGCCGGCCCGATCAGCCCCGGGTGAGCGGGAGTGCCCGGCCTGTCCAGGACCGCTGCCGGTGGTGGCGGGGTCACCCGGAAGGTCGCGGTCGCGGCGGCTCCCGGGTTTCCGAGCGGGTCGGTGGCGCGAACACCGGCCACGTATAGGCCGGGGGTCAGCGGTGTCCCGCCGGTCGCTGGTAGCCGGAACGCGCCGTCGCTGCCCGCAACGACGGTGGCGACATCCTGCCCACCGATCTGGAACGGCGCCCCGTTTCGCGTCACGGCGACGGCAATCGTGGACGCGCCCTCCGAGGTGACACCAATGATTGGCACATCGATCGTGCCGGAGGCTGCCGCGAGGCGCGAGGCATCAACCGGGTAGGCAAGCGTCACGCGTGGTGCGACGGTGTCCACCTGGGCGCCGAAGGTGATGCGCGTGATGTTCGCCACCGGGATTGCATCGTCACGTGCCTCAACCGCGAGCGACACCGCATGCGCGGGCAGTGGCCCGTCGGCAACGGTTCCTTCCACCGTCGTCCACGGCGTGGGCGTCGTGGCGTCGCCGTTCTCGTGGCGGGCAATCGCCACGATGGTCGAGCCAGCGGCGAGGACCTGCGACACCGTCACCGTGCCGGGAACGGCGTCAGCGACGGTGCCGGTGAAGCGGACTTGCAGGCCGGCGGACGCCGGGTTGCAGTCGTCGGCAATGACGAATGTGCCGCTCGACGCCGCGCGCGTCGGCGCCCCTGCCGGGCATGGCACGACCGAGACGTCGGCGACAGCAATGACCGGCGCGACCTTCCGGAGCGTCACGCGGCGGACGTCGGTCGTGCGACCCAAGTCGCCCGAGATCTGGCGGTTCCGCCCCGTGACCACGAGGTACGCGTCACGCTGGTCCGCGACCGTGTCGGAGATCCAGTTGACTTGGTCCGCCGGTGGCGCGACGGCGATGAACGTTGGGGATGCCGCACTGTTCCCGGTGCAACCCGGATCCGCGCAAAGGCGCCACGTGACGTCGGTGTCAACGTGTGCCGCGGTCACCCGCAACGGCACGGGGGTCGCCTCCGTGCCGTGGATGACGTAGGCGAACGAGGCCGAGGCAAGGATCCCGGAGATCTGGGCAGTCGGGAAGGCCGGCGCACCCGGTGCGATGAAGGCGACGTGCGTCGTCGCGACGCCGCCCGGGCCCGCGGTGACCAGCTTGTTGCCAGCGAGGTCGGCGACTGCCGGCGGGACCTGCCCGTCGACGGTTGTGCCGTCACCCGACGCCACCGTCACGTGGTATGTCCCACCCGGGTACCACGGCTTCGCGGGGATGATCCGCGCGGCCTTCACGCCGGAGGCGCACGAACCGTCGGCCGCTGGTGGCACGGCAACCGTCCCGGTCGGGCGCACGTCGGGCGCGCAGTCGACTTGGAGCGTTCCCGCGATTGGTTCGCGGATGTCAAGGATCTCCTGTTCGAGGCGAATCTTGGTGCCGAGGTCGGCTGGACGGAGTGCCACCGGTTCGCTGAAGGTGATCGCGACGGGCCGCGACCCGGCGTTCGCGTCGCCGACGTTGAAGGTTGGCGTCGCGACCTGCGCCACCCATGGCGCGACGGTGTCGAGGGTGAGCCACCCTTGGTAGGGGTTCGGCGCCGCGACGGGACGACCGTTCACGGTCGAGAGCGTCACCGGCCCGACGTTGCCGGCCGGATCGATCGCCTCAACTTCGATGTAAAAGCCGGGCTCGTTCTCGTCGGCCTCGGCGAATGCTGGCAGCTCAACCATGAATGAGGCGGTCGCAGGAACCACGATGGCACGCGCGCTCATGGCGGCGCGAAAAGCACCGACCTGACCGGCGACGG
>CAILQO010000294.1 GCA_903836285.1 uncultured Chloroflexota bacterium | reverse complement strand
CAGTCTTTTACGGACCAAAGATCGACTTGAAGCTTGTCGATGCACTTGGTCGCAAGTGGCAGTGCACAACCATTCAGGTCGACTTCAACTTCCCAGAGCGATTCGACCTCACGTACATCGGCGAAGATGGCGCGCAGCATCGACCGTTTATGGTCCATCGCGCGCTGCTCGGTTCACTTGAGCGGTTCATCGGTGTGCTGGTGGAGAACTACGGCGGCGCTTTCCCGACTTGGCTTGCGCCAACGCAGGCACTTGTTCTGCCAGTCGCCGACCGCCACAACGACTACGCACACCAGGTCGAGGCGTCGCTCAGGCGCGCGGGGATACGGGCCTCGACCGACACGCGGTCAGAACGAGTGAACGCTAAGATCCGCGACGCGCAGCTTCGCAAGGTCCCGTATATGCTGATTGTAGGCGACAAGGAGATCGGGTCCCACTCAGCGTCGGTTCGGCTCCGGTCCGGGGAGAACTTGGGGCCGATTGCAGTGAAAGATGTCGTGGGGCGGCTCGTTACCGAGAGCAACGAACGCATGTAGCACGCTGGTTACACTCGGGGCTCCATGGATGAGCCCCACGTGCTCCCAATCGTCGCGTGGATCGATGATTCGTTCACCGCGGGGTTGGGATCCTCCCGAATTGGAGGCAAAGCAACCGGCCTGGCAGCCCTTGCCTCAATTGGGGTGCCGATCCCGCCGGCCTTCGTAATCCTCCCCGAGGCGTTCGATCCACCGACCTTCCGCGGTGGCAAGCCCACTCTCAGTCAGGCGGTCCGCGAGTTGATCGCGACCGCCTACCTGCAGTTGGTGGAAGGGACCGGCACGCCATGTGTCGCCGTTCGTTCGTCCGCAACGGTCGAGGACGGCACTGTAGCGAGTCACGCCGGGCAGTTCCTGACCACGCTGCAGGTCTGCGGCCCTGACGCGGTCACTGAAGCGGCGATCAATTGCGCAGCATCGCTTCACTCAGCCGCGGTTGACTCCTATCGAGCCGAAAGGCTTGGCACCGCCGATCCGATCCATGCACGCATGGCAGTCATCGTCCAACGCATGATCGATCCGGACGCAGCTGGAGTTGCGTTCACCGTCGACCCAATCACGGGCGACAGACGGTCGGTCGTGGTGAACGCCGCGCGCGGTCTGGGTACCGCTGTTGTTGACGGCACCACGTCCGCAGACCGCGCATGGGTCGACCGCGAATCCCTGCGTGTGACTCGCCAGGAACCAGGAACGACTCACGGGATGTCGGTACGCACGGCGGTCGTCGCGACCATCGCGCGTCTCGCCGTTGCGGCGGAATCCGTGTTCGGCGAACCGGCGGACGTCGAGTGGGCGGCCAAGGACGGGGCGGTGTGGTTCCTCCAGGCCCGACCGGTCACAGGCATCACGGGGCCCAGTGTCAATCGAGGAGGGACAAACGAACCGCGCTCGTCGTCACTGAACTTCCCGTTTGAGTGGCCGGAGACGACCGATGCCGCCAGACACTGGCGTCGAGATGGACGCCGAAACGGAGGTCCGGCAACGCCGTGGATGGAAATCGAGCACGAGTCATTTACTCGCGCGCACGACGCAGCTAGCGCCACACTCGGCCGCGGGAGCACGCGTCGCACGATTACGCTTAACGGCTATCGCTACTCGGCTGACCAGCCCGACCCGGTGCCTGCACACGTTCGCGAAGCGCAACGCAAGGCGTTCGACACGGCTGTCCTCGCGGTCCAATCGGCCGACCGCACGTTCTGGGAGGCGGCGTTGGAGCCGGAGATCAGTGCCGGGAATCGGAAGCTCGACCTCGTCAACCCGGACACGCTAAACGGTCCGGGCCTCGCGGACTACTTCAACGACGTACTCGCGTGGCACGAGCGACTCTGGGTGTTGCATTTGCACGTCCTCCATACGGTGAGATTTGGACCTCACACGTTTCGCTCGCAGCTGGAGTCCCTGCTGGGGCGGAGCGTCGGCCCGAATGCCGTGGCCGAGATTGATGCCATCTTGTCCCACGTTGAGACCCTGACCTCCGAGTCCGTCGCGGCGCTAGCCCAGCTCGCGCGCCACGTTCGTGCAAACCCGAGGGATGCTGCGGCAATGCTGGCTTGGCCGGCGCCTGCGGAACCAGCGCCGTCGCCCACCGTGGCCGCGTTCCGGGCTGAGTTCCGGGAGGTATTGGATCGATTCAGTCTCCGTGCCGATGCTGGAGCATTTACGGTCGGCGAGTCGTGCCAACCGGGCTGGCGCGACCGCCCAGACCTCCCACTGGCGATTATCGCGCGCTATGCCGCCCAGGACCTCGACCTTCTTGCCGCACGCAAGGAAGCCGCGATCGTCGAACGCGACTCCGTCGTCGCGAGAATCCGGTCTTCGATTCCTGACGATGAGTCGCGCGCGTCGTTCGAAAGATTGCTCCGGCTCGCGCGGCGCGAGGTCGCCGCGTACGAGAACCACAATCACGCGATCGACGCATCCGCTAGCGCCCTCCTGTGGCGCGCAAGGACCGCGGTCGCGGTGCACCTGCAATCAGTCGGCGTTCTGGAAACCACGGACGACGTCATCTGGCTGTCTCGCCCTGAAATTGACGCAGCGTTACGGGCGCCAACAGACGAATTGGGCGCGGTTCCATGGCCGGAACTTATTGGGCCGCGACGCGCGCTGAACCGATGGCAAACGGCGCTCAAGCCACCAGATTGGCTTGGCGCTCCGACTGCGCCGGATGCTGCTGAAGGGCCGGTGACTGAGCCGAAGCCTGACACTGCCGTCGCCCCCGCACCCGAAGGGGTCCTTGCTGTCGGGCAGCCGGGGTCACGCGGCCGTGCCACCGGTCGAGTGCGTCATGTACCGCCAGATGCTGAAGTTCCGGAAGTGGAGGCAGGTGACGTTCTCGTGGCTCGTAACGCGGGTGCCCTATGGTCGCCGGTCCTGCCCCTCGCCGCTGCCGTGGTGCTCGAGGAAGGCGCCCTCCTTCAGCACGCCATGCTGATCTGCAGGGAGTTCGGCGTCCCGGGAGTCGTCCAAGCGAAGGGCGCTCGCAGCAAGCTCGCCGAAGGCGCGCTCGTGTCCGTGGACGGCACGAATGGCTGGGTGGCGCCGGCGGAACGGGATCCTTAGGCGCGAGCTTCTTGCGCGAGGCGCGCCTCGATGGCTGACCGCACAGGCATCGAAGGGATGGCACCGACCGTTTCGACCGCCAGCGACCCAGCGGCGTTCCCCCAGCGTGAGGCCTCGCGGAACGTGGAACCAGCCACTACCTGGCTCGCGAACACGCCGCAGAATGCGTCACCCGCCCCAGTCGCATCGACGACACCTCTTGGCGCGTACGGTGGGATGTGCAGAGGCGAAGTGTCGCCTGCTTGCGCGAGGAGGCAACCATGTGCCCCAAGTGTGACAACGACTGCGCCGCACCCCCGGGCGATGAGAACTTTGATCGCCTGGGCCGGTGAGGCCCCCCCCGCCAGCGCCGCCGCCTCCGTCTCGTTCACGATGAGTACGCCGATTGCAGGCCAGAGTTCGTCCGGAAGGACCCTCGCTGGCGCGGCGTTCAGGATCACGGTCGAGCCTGACAGGAGCGCGCTATGAGCCAACTGGACAACGGTCGGCATTGGCACCTCAAGCTGCATGAGCACGATGTCCCCCGCGCCCAGACTGCCCACCGACCGCATCGCTTCAGTGAACCCGAGCGATGCGTTTGCTCCCGGGAACACCAGAATCTTGTTCTCCCCGGCGGCGTCAAGCCAGATTGAGGCGTTCCCGGTTGGTGCACTGGCAACGTGATCAATTCCACCAATGTCTATGCCGTCTGACGCGAGCGCTGACCTTATATCGCTCCCGAAGGCGTCCCGCCCGACGCGCGCCACCATTCGGACCGACGCCCCAGCGCGGCGAGCGGCGACCGCCTGATTTGCCCCCTTGCCCCCGAGATATGTCCCAAATTCTGACGCGAACAGGTGCTCACCTGGTCGCGGGAACTTCTCGGTGCGCGTGACGAGGTCGATGTTGCACGATCCCACGACCGTGAGGCGCCCCACAGTGACCTCCTGCTGACACTCGACACTCACGCAGTCTCGCACCAGATGGCCTGGCGCTGCTACAATCCGCAGGCTAACCAGAACGTGGAGCAGATCGTGCCCAAGTTGAAGACGCGTAAGAGCGTGGCGAAGCGGTTCAAGATTACCGGCACCGGCAAGGTGATGCGGGCGAAGGCGTGGGGCAACAAGAAGCGCCTCGCCAAGAGCGCACGCGTCAAGCGTTCGTACGATTCCTTCTTTGAGGTGCCATCAGCCATCGCGAAGACGATTCGTACGATGGCGCCGTACGGCATCTAGCGGGCAACCAAGCGGAGGTCTGGCACAGCGTGCCGGGATACTCCCGCCCGGACAGTTACAGGAAGCAGCCATGGCACGAATTAAGCGCGGCTTTACCAAGCATCGCCGCCATAAGAAGGTCCTTCGCGCTGCGCGGGGATACTTTCTTGGACGGAGCAAGCTATTCAAGGCGGCACATGAAGCCGTCATGCACGCGATGGCGTATGCCTATCGCGACCGCCGGAACCGCAAGCGCGACATGCGCCGACTTTGGATCGTCCGCATCAATGCGGCTGCGCGCCTCAACGGGATCACGTACGGGCAGCTCATCCACCACCTGAAGTTAGCGCACATCGAGATTGATCGCAAGATGCTCGCTGACCTCGCTGTGAGGGATCCGGGTGCGTTCGCGCAGATCGTGTCGGCCGCACGGGCGGCCTGAAGTCGTATCCGCTGGTGACACGTCGGGCGGGTCGGTGACGGCCCGCCCTTTGCGTTCCTGCCGCCCCACGATTGAGGCCGAATGACCGCGAGCCGCGCCGAACTTCCCCCGATCACCAGTCTCGAGCACCCCCTCGTAAAGCTTGCTCGTTCGATGCATTCGCCTCAGGGAAGGCGACGTCATCGGTCATGCCTCGTTGAAGGCCGTCGAGTTGTCGAGGCTGCTGCGTCCGTAGTTGCGCCGACGACAGTCCTGCACACTGCCTCATTCGCACAGTCGGACGCAGGTGCACGGGCACTCGTGCGACGCCTCCGCGTGGCCGGAGTCACCATCCGCGAAGTCTCCGAAGACGTGATGGTGTCAGTCTCCGACACCGTTCAGCCCCAAGGAATAGTCGCCGTGATGCCCCTACCGGCGTGGCCCACCGACCGACGGAACGAATGGGGGGCCTCGCTCGTGTTGATACTCGATGCGATCTCAGATCCGGGGAATGCCGGTACGCTCGTTCGGGTTGCCGCCGGCGTGAGCGCTTCGATCCTAGCGACGACCTCAACGACTGACCTCTGGGCACCCAAGGTGGTGCGGGCGGGCGCAGGCGCCCATTTCTCCACGGCGATTCAGTCGCACGTGCAGTGGGAAGATGTTGCGCGGATCCTCCCTCAACGAGTGGAAGTGGTCGTAACGGATCCCCAAGCGGAAGCGACCCTGTGGGACCTCGATTTGACCGGCCCTGTCGCGATTGTCGTGTCAAACGAGGCGCACGGGGCAACTGATGGCGCACGACGCCACGCACACCGCGCGGCTCGGATCCCCCAAGGGTCTGGGGAGTCCCTAAACGCCGCGGTGGCGGGTGCAGTCGTTGTGTACGAAGCCGTCCGACAGCGTCTGCGCGCCGGCTCACCCTTCCCCGTGGCATCGGAGGCCCCATGGAACTGATCGAGCGTCTTGAACGGATTGAACGCGAATCGCGTGCGCGGCTTGCGACGCTCGATGACCCGGCCGCTCTTGAGCAGTGGCGCTTGGACGTCCTCGGCCGGAAGGGCCACCTCGCTGAGGCGATGAAGGGCCTAGCGACGCTACCGGCGAGTGACCGCCCAATGGTAGGAGAGCGTGCGAACGCTGCGAAGCTTGGGCTTGAGGCCGCATTCGGCTCACGGTTGCGCGAAGCAAGCGCCACCGCACGAGCGCGTGAACTGGAGGGTGAGCGCATCGACGTCACGCTCCCTGGGCGCGCCCCCACCAAGGGCTCACTCCACCCGGTAACCATGATCAGGCGCGAAGTCGAGCAGGCATTTGCCCGGCTCGGATTTACATCCGTGGAAGGTCCGGAGGTCGAGTGGGACCACTACAACTTCACGCTCCTCAACATCCCGCCCGATCACCCCGCCCGAGATACGCAAGATTCCTTCTACATCCAAGGGGGGACTGGCGAACTCGGGGAGATGCTGCTGCGCACCCAGACATCGCCCGTGCAGGTGAGGACCATGTTGGCTCACCAACCTCCCATCCGCATTATCGCTCCGGGAAGAACATATCGAAACGAGGCGACTGACGCATCCCACGAGGCGATGTTCACCCAGGTCGAGGGACTTTGCGTGGACAAGGGCGTCACGCTCGCCGACCTGCGAGGCACCCTCACGGTGGTCGCGCGCGCACTATTCGGCCCGCAGAGCGAAATCCGGTTTCGGTGCGGGTACTTCCCGTTCGTTGAACCCGGTGCCGAAATTGACATGACTTGCCACATGTGCAATGGCGATGGGTGTCGCGTGTGCAAGCGCACCGGCTGGATTGAACTCGGTGGGGCCGGGATGGTGCATCCGAAAGTACTGGCGAATGCTGGCATCGATCCTGACGTGTACTCGGGATGGGCGTTCGGGTGCGGACTCGAGCGGTTCGCAATGTTGCGGTACGGCATCGAGGACATTCGGCTGTTCTATGACAATGACATTCGTTTCCTTCGCCAATTTGCGTAAGGCTCGCCCGCCGATCATTTGACACGTCCGAGTTCGGGGGGAGCACGTCGCGGGTCACACCGAGCGCTCCTGGAGGTTCAAGCCTGATGCGCGTCTCGCTCAAGTGGTTGCGTGACTACGTCGACGTGACCGTCTCTGCTGCCGAACTCGGTCGGCGCCTGACGATGGCCGGGATCGAACTCGACGGCATCCACCCCGTCGGAGCCGAGTGGAATCATGTCTGGACGGCTCGTATCGATGCCATCGAACGGCATCCGAACGCTGACCGTCTTCAGCTTGTCACGGCATCCTATGGCGAGGGTCGGACCAAGGTGGTCGTGACTGGTGCCTCGAACATTCGCGTTGGAGACATCGTGCCATTGGGTCTTGTTGGGGCCAAGTACATGAACGGGCATGTGTCGCCCGCCGTCGAGGCCGTGCTCGCTCCCTCAGTCATGCGTGGCGTCCCATCCGAAGGCATGGTGATGTCGGGCTTCGAATTGGGCCTGTCCGACGACCACTCCGGGATCCTCATTCTTTCTCCCGACACCAGCGTCGGCATACCGCTGGCCGAAGCGCTCGGGGACACCGTTCTGGAACTCGACCTGAAGGGTCGCCCAGACGGGCTGTCGATGCTCGGCATCGCGCGCGAGGTGGCCGCCCTGACGGGCGCGACAATGCGGTTGCCGAAGGTCGACGCGACGCCGTCACGTGAACGTCGGGCCGATGAGCCACTCGACGCACGCACTGACGATGCCGAACGGTGTCCGCGATTCGTCGCAATGCTCGTCAAGGGGGTCGCACTTGGCCCATCACCGGCGTGGATGCAGGAGAGGCTTCAGGCGGCCGGGCTTCGCGCAATCAACAACGTCGTGGACATCACGAACTTCGTGATGATTGAGTATGGCCAGCCATTGCATGCGTTCGACTACGATCTCGTGCCGGGTGGCACGCTCGTGGCGCGTGGAGCTCGCACGGGCGAGACGCTGCAGACCCTGGCAGCCGAGCGGGACGCAGTAGAGCTGCATCCGGACATGACTGTGGTTGCTCTAGACGACCTACACGGCGGCGTCCCGGTCAGCCTAGCAGGCATCATCGGAGGCGCCGCGACCGAGATCCGAGACTCGACGACGAACATCCTGCTGGAGGCCGCCAACTGGCACCCAGCCCGGACCCGACGCACCGCACGAGCCCTGCTGCCAAGGCCGACCGACGCGTCACGCAGGTACGAGCGAGGGGTGCCTGCCGAGCACGCACTGCCAGCCGCCCAGCGTGCAGCCGCCTTGATGGTCGAGATCGCTGGTGGAGAAATCGTGGGTGATCCAGTCGATTCCTGGCCTGCGCCAAAGGTACGCCCTGCGATCACCCTGACATTAGCAGAGTGTCGACGGATCCTTGGAATCGAGTATGCGCCCGATGTCGTCCGTGGCGTGCTATCGCGCTTGGGGTTCAACTTCACCGAACACGGGCACGGGCGGGATACGGCCTTCGTGGTTGACGCGCCCGCGTGGCGTCTCGACATTGAACAGGCCGCTGATCTTGTTGAGGAAGTCGCACGCATCGACGGGTACGAGAAGGTGCCAGCGACGCTCATGTCCGGCCACCTACCGCAACTGCCTGT
>CAILQO010000293.1 GCA_903836285.1 uncultured Chloroflexota bacterium | reverse complement strand
GCGCTACCCCCAGTGAAAGGGACGGTGCACGCTTGCGCCACGACCGCCGACGCTCCCGCAAGCCAAGCACGCCGCTTCATCGCGCTCGCATCCAGACCAAACGAAAGGTTGCGCCGATCAACACTGGTCGGCGCAACTTAGCAACGAGTTGTGCCGTAGCCTAGCGGGGCATATCGAGGATCACCTGCAACTCGTCGTTCAGCGCCTTGAGGTACGCCGGCGTCGGTTCACCCTGGTTCTCCCACACCTTGTTCACGGCGTCGCCAAGAGCCTTGTTTATCTCCGGAATCTTGTAGTTCCCCGGGACCTGATACGTCTCGCCGAGTTCGTTTGCGTCGCGGTCAAGTTCCTGCAAGATCTTCGGGAACACCTCATGGTTGACAAATTTCGGGTCGGTGTAGACATCCGGACGCGCGCCGGGCGTCGTCGAACCGGTCTTCTGCATCGCCAATGCAAGGCCGGTGTCTTTGTTCGTGAAAAACTGCAACACCTTCCATGCTTGGTCAGGGTTTGGCGAAGTGGCCGAAAGCTGCATAGCATCAGGCACCCAAATACCCCCACGGCGCCCGGTTGGGCCCTTTGGCGCGAGGACGGCGCTGTACTCGTAGCCGAACTGCTTCGCCGCCGGATGAATCGCCGTCTTGACGTTGAAGTCAAGGTTCATCAACATGGCGGCCTTGCCTTCCACAAACAGCTTCTGGAAGTCCGCCTTTGGGTCGGCCACCTTGCGCCGGTGGAACGCATCGTAGAACCACGCGAACGCCGCCCCTGCCTCGGCGGACGATAACAACGCCTTCTTGGCGTCCTTGTCAAACAACTCTGCGTTCCAGCGACGGAGCGTGCCGGTTAGCGTGCGGGAGTCTTTTGGAAGGGTCGTCGCGAGGCCCCATTGCGACCCATCGGGTTTTGTCAGCTTGACAGCGGCCTCCATCACGTCGGCCATCGTCGTGTTTGCATCCGGCACCTTGACGCCGGCCTGATCGAACAAGGTCTTGTTGTAGAAGAACGCAACCGCTGCCATTTTCCCCTTGAATGGCAACGAAATGACCTTGCCATCAAGGCGACCGGCCTCAATCGCCGCCGGGTACCACTGCTTCAGGTCGACCTTGTCGCGGGCGACGAGTGCGTCAAGGTCCTTCATCGCCTTCGAGAGATAGAGGCGCTGTGGTTGCGCCTGCGACGGGTGCGTATGCACGACATCGCCGATACTGCCCGCCGCGATCAACGTCGTGATCTTGGCGACGATGTCACCGTCGTTCAGGTCCTTCTCGACGGTGATCCCGGGGTTCTCTTTCTGGAAGACCGGGATGCGGACGTCCCACATCTCCGCCTCGGAGACTGTCCGGGCCGTGACCTTGATCGTGACCGGCTTGGCGGCGGCCGTCGGCGCAACGGTCGGGGCAGGCGCCGCGGCGGCAGTCGTCGGCGCGGGTGCCGTCGTCGGGGCAGGCTTCGCTGCCGTGGGCGCCGCCGCCGGAGCCGCATCCCCCCCGCACGCCGCTACGGCAAGGCTGCCTCCCAACAGGGCCATCGTACGCGCGGCCCACGCCCGCCGCGTCTGTGCGCCACCGGATATCGACATCATTCCCCCTCCGCGTGTACGGGTCGGCGCAATGGTTGCGCAGCCGACTTCGGCACGTGATTAGGGCAGGCTACCCGATGCGGCCAAAACGGGAGAAGCACCAGCCAGTGCTCTCGCGAACCCGCGAAGCGCACTCATGCACCACGGAAGCGTTACGACGCCGAACCAAGGATCGGCTGGGAACCTATTGTCACCGCGGACCCAGGCAGCGACGTGCTGTCCCACTGCAGGTTCACCGTGGCACGCGCCCCTTGATAACGGTTGTCCGCGATAGGGTCAATCGACAGCGCGAAGGTGACCG
>CAILQO010000292.1 GCA_903836285.1 uncultured Chloroflexota bacterium | reverse complement strand
CAGCGCGCGAATTCCGGCACCGCGTCGTTGCGGGCAACATCGGGATCAATGTCGGTGTCGCGGCGGCGATGGCGTTCTTCCCGTTTGCCGGCATGAAGGCGAGCTTCTTCGGCACGCTTCACGGCCAGGGACGGGACGCCGTTGAGTTCTTCACCGATAAGAAGATTTACATCGAACGCTGGTTCTAGGGTCCGGGCTCCATAGGCCCTCAAGCGTGCCTTCCGCAGATCGACACGCGGCGACGTTGGCTCGCCTGAGGTGGAGGCTCTCACGGCGCCGCCCGGCGCGCGAAATCGCCGTGGAAATCGCGGGGGCCCCGCAAGGGTTCGTCGTGTACGCGCCCGAGAGTCCCGAAGCCGTCCTGGACGATACAGCGCGGGACTACGCACGAAGACCGGCCACGGCGACTTGGTTCATGCCGTACTGGGCGACACCGTGGGCTAGCGGGATAGCGGCGGCCGAGGCAGTCGTTGCCGACCCGGCGCCATTCTCCAGCCGTCGGGTGATCGAGCTCGGTTGCGGACTTGGGATCACCGCGATGGCGCTTGCGGAGGTCGGCGCCCGTCTCGTGTTGGTGGACGTCTGGCCGGAATCGTTGGCATTCGCACGGTTTAACGCGGTGCGCCAAGGTGGGCCGGGTGCCCAGGTTCGACCGCTGCTAGCTGACTGGCGGACAGCCGCGGGTGCCGACCTGCTGCTCCGCTCCGGGCCTTTCGACGCGGTTGTTGCCGCGGATGTCCTCTATGAGGCGGACGATGTCGCGCCTTTGTTCGACCTGGTCCCTCGGCTTGTCCGGCCCGGTGGCGTCGCTTGGCTAGCCGAACCGGGGCGCACGACGAGCCGGTTGTTCGTCGATGCGGCGCGAGAGGCAGGATGGGTCTCGGACGTCACGTCAGTCACGAGAGACCCGTGGCCGGCGGAAGCGGGAAGGGGAACCGTCCGGGTGCACCGCTACACGTCGATGCCAATTCTCACTCGCGGGCGAGACGACGGAGTGGGCTCGACTCCCGTGGTTATGCGGTAAACGTCGGGGCGACCAATCTACGCGCCAAGACATGGATCCGTCCCCAGGGGGCATGAAGGTCCTTTGACCACCGGTAGCCCCGACGTTCATATATGGTGCGAGCGTAGTGGTTGCCCTCGTCGACGCCTATGGTCATCGAGCGGAACGCCTTGAGGGTGGCGGCGTGTTCAGCAGAGGCGAGGAGGCCCCGTGCAATGCCACGATGACGGTAATACGGATGCACCACAAGGTTTGAGACGTGTGCAATGGCGACACCATCTGCGAGTGAGCGGTCGTCGGCGAGCCACTCAATGGTGAGGGTGCCGACCAGGTAGCCGTCGCACTCAGCAATCCAGATGTCACGACGTCCCTCTGCCATTGCCCGGAACTGTTGCCCCACGGTGTCAGCGGTCCACCCGCTCGCACGACGCACGGCAACGACGGCGTACTCCTCCTCCGGAAGGGCCGGTCTGAACCGGACGCCCGTGGGTAGGCCCTCCGGGCCGTCACCGAGGCTGCTGGTGTAGGTGCGGGGGGTTCGAACCTGTGTCACGTGGGGCTGGACTTTCCGCCGGAAGCGTACAAGGTGGGCGCCGCCGTGACCACCCGCGGCGAACCAGTGGAGCATTCCGTGATCAAGGATCGCAGTTCGCTGCGACGCGGAATGTTTGCAGAAGTGGTCGGGTTTCGACTACCATTGAAGTCACAGCAAACAGCATCGCGGATGAGGGAAGCCCTCAACGACGCGACAAGGTAACGACGGAGGTTTCAACGGTGCCAGATTTCAAGAACGCTGAGGTCACGACAGTGGTGGAGGATCTCAGCCAGTACAAGACATTCCTCGCAGCGTATCATCAGGGGCAAGTGGTCAAATTGCCGTTGCTTGCAGGTGAGACGCCACGTCGGGTGATGCGCGCCCTGAACAAGGCTGCCGCGGCAAACGGGGTTCGCCTGACCCGCTTGCGCTCGGATGAGGACCACGTGCGCTTTCGCGTCGCGTCGCCTGAGCGCCGCGTCGTG
>CAILQO010000291.1 GCA_903836285.1 uncultured Chloroflexota bacterium | reverse complement strand
TGCTGCGAGGTGAGGTGTCGGGACAAGGCCTCGACATTCGACCGAACCTGCAGATCGGGGAGCGTTGACCCGCCCGAACCGACAAGGTGACGTCGCGATATCCAATTATCAGTGAGCGCGCAGGCATACGCGGGCAGTTTCCGGGGTCGCTGCCTAACTCAGTGTGCTCTCATTCGATCACGAGGGGGACGTGCTAATCAGGCGTTCGACACGAGTGCGCATCGCGCGGGGCTTCAAGCCGCCGATCGCAAAGTCGCGCAGTGTGCCGTCCGCCCCGACAAAAAAATGTGATGGCAAGCCGGACACCCGATACGACTCCGTGATCCGGTAGTCCGTATCAACCAGGACCGGCAATGGGAACCGGGTGCGCTCAACGAACTTGCGCACGTCATCGGCCGCTTCGCCGACGCTTACGAGCATCAGCGCGAACGGGGCCCTGCCAGCGGGACCTCCCAGCTCCCGATGGAGGGCAGCGATATCCGGGAGCTCGGCGCGGCACGGCGGGCACCAACTTGCCCACACGTTGATCCATACCGGTTGCCCGGCGTAGGACGAAAGCCTGACGCCGGTGCCGTCCAGACCCGGCACCGAGAAATCGGGGGCCGGTGAGCCTTGGGCGACTGCGCCTCCGCCCCGACCGGCGAACGCAATTGGCACGGGGGCATCAACCTCGTCCACGCGGGAAGCTTGCGCGGCGGCGTAGGACGCCAAACCCGCGACCGCGGCGACGGAAACCCCGCTGAGGAGTGCGCGCCGACGTTTCAGCCCGGGATCGGTCGTCTCGGAGCCGGTCACGTGGCTGTCAGAGCCCCGAGTAGGTGTGGAGGCCACCGAGAAAGTAGTTGCCGTAGAAGGTGAACAAGACCGCGCCGAACCCAGCGACGAGGAACCATGCAGGCGCGTTGCCCCGCCACTGGTGGCGCGACCGAACGTGCAGGTAGACCCCGTAGATCAGCCACGTGAAGAGGGCAGCGGTCTCCTTCGGATCCCACGACCAATACGAGCCCCACGCCACATTCGCCCAAACAGCGCCGAGTACCAGCATCAGACCTTGAGCCGGGAAGCCGACCATGACGGCCTT
This sequence comes from uncultured Chloroflexota bacterium, assembly GCA_903836285.1. GTDB lineage: Bacteria > Chloroflexota > UBA11872 > UBA12225 > UBA12225 > CAILQO01. The sequence continues at coordinate 2,024 of CAILQO010000291.1, read as the reverse complement.
GTGCCCAATCTCGTCGAGGACTTCAGGGGGAGGCAAGAAGGCGACGTCGGCGCGTCGCTTCACCAGATACAGGACGCCAGCACCGAACCCGCACGCGAAAGCTCCGTACGAGACAATCGCCATCGCCACATGGGTCGTGAGCATCGCATTGTTTTGAAGAGCAGAGATGAGGGGATCGATCCGATTCGGAAGGAGACTCGCGTATCCAAGCATGGCGAACGCCACCGCGATTACGACCACCCCAAGGCTCTTCAGGCGGAACCGCTGCTCGAGGTACAGGTAGGTGGCGACTGTCCCCCACGCAAAGCTCACCGCGAACTCGAACTGGTTCGAGTAGGGCGCACGGCCCGACGCGAGCCAGCGCAGACCCAACGATGCTGTCAGGAGCGCCGCGCCGTTGACGGTGAAGAATGTCCCGTACCGGCCTGCGCCCTCTCGTTGGCCGACCGTGTACCAGAGATACGCGAGTAGCGCGACACCAAGGGTTACGAACGCACCCGTGAACGTGTAGTACGAGGCCTCGGCCATGGCTACGGCTCTTTCGCGCGTGGTACTGGAAGGCGACTACCCTCCGTGCTCTAGTCTAGGGCGTTCGACGTGGGCGCCGAGCGAGTTGATGAGCGATCCGTCACAAGATTGGACGGGCCAACCGTCGCCGATCCGAGCGTGCGAATCGTAGGCGGAGGACCCGTGGGTGGGCGCGTTGCACTCGTGGCAACCTGGATTCGCTCGGCGAGCTCCGCAAATTCGCGATCGGCGAGCACGCCGCGCGGGTTTGTGGAGGCGACTTGAATGGTCGCCCCGCCATCACCCGGTACGGCGCGCACCCAGACGCGGCGCAGTGGCAGGTAGAAGACCGAGATCGTTCCGAGCAGCATCAGTGCGGCCCCGATCCACACCACGTTGACCGATGGATCCGATACGACTTGCAACCCGGAGAATTGCACTTCGCGAACGAACTCGAACTCGTACCCGACGACTGTCCGGCGTTCACCTTGGGCGAGGGTCTCGACTGCGACGGGTCTCGGCTGCCGCGGTGCGAACACCTCAAGGCGGATACTCCCCGCTGGAATCATCGGGTCGGGTCCCTGCAGCGCGGCGGACGGCACAAGCACGAAGGCCGCGAACTGGCGGTTACCGATCACGAAGTTTCCGCCGTTCCGGGATACCCCATCACCGTCGTACGTCATGCCGAGCGCCACACGGTCCTCGAAGACCGTCTCACCGCCCGTGGTACGCACTCGCATCGCAACGGCTGGGCCGAAGAAGGCCTGGTGGAACCGCACTCCATCAACTTCGATCGGGTCGTTTACTCGAACCGACCCACGTGCAACTTCCCTGCCGTTCCGGAGGACGGTTAGCTCCGAGTGGAAGTCGGCAGCCGTGCCATTTGGGTAATAGGACTCGACGAATGCGTCATTCCTGACCGAGAGGCCAGTGTCATGGCCCACGGCGCGCACGCTGCCCTCCGGCACCATGAAGGCATCCTCTCGCCAGCCGGTCACGTTCCCGATGACGGCCGCACCGAGGATCGTGATCAGCCCAAGGTGGTTGGCGAAAGTCCCGAAGCGCCCAAAGCGGTTCTTGTCGCCGTAGACCGCTGGGTACTGGTCGACGTTGGTGGGGATCACCCGATAGCCTGCACGCCGCAGAGCGATGCCTGCAGCGGACACAGCGTCGTTGGGTTCGACCGCAGGTTGCACGAAGACCGCTGATTGCGGAGCCGCGGTGAACAGGCGTCCGGCGACGTTCACCGGTGGCCGAAACGCTGCGGTGAAGATGCCCGGTGCCCGAGTGGTGGTGTTGACGGCGATCGAAATGGCTAGGAGTGCGATCAAGGCCCGAAACCAGATGCTCTGGAACGTGCGGTAGAGGTCGAGATACTCAAAAATCGTTGCCAACAGGTAGCCGTACCTGGCTTGGGGACCAGCGAGCCACGCAGAGAACTGGTCCGGAGAAGCCTGAACTGTCCCTGGGGCTTGCATTATTACCGTGCCCGCGAACGTGGCGACAGCGGCGACACC
>CAILQO010000290.1 GCA_903836285.1 uncultured Chloroflexota bacterium | reverse complement strand
GACCCGAAGAGTGTATCAGCCGCGTCCGCGCAGGGCTGCGTATCCCTGTTCGGGCGTCAGCAGTACCTGCAACCGGTATACTTAACGCCAGTCAGCCTTAACGGTTCGGCGCGTTCGTCTAGTGGCCTAGGACACCTCCCTCTCAAGGAGGAGATCACGGGTTCGAACCCCGTACGCGCTACCCAGCTGGATTGCGTCCGTTGCCGGTCTCAATTGGCGATTCGGCGTGGGACGACCATTCGCTCCACGATCCGACGTATAGAGCTGGAGGCGCGAACCCGGCGAGGTACATTGCCAAGGCGTTGTGGCACGCCGTGACACCACTGCCGCACGACAGGATCACCTGCGCGCCGTCTCCCGCCCCAAGTCCTCCAAAGCGTACCCGGAGGGCATCTGACGATAGAAAGCGCATGGTTCCGCCAACCGTCGGCTCGAGGTTCCCGGCAAACGGCGCGTTGCGTGCTCCGGGGATGTGACCGGCACGCGGGTCAATCGGCTCGTTCCTACCTTGAAACCTCTCTGGCGCCCGCGCGTCAAGCAGGACCGCACCCGCACCGAGCGCCGGCAGGACCTCCTCGCGCGTCACGATTTCACCGAACCTCGAGAAGGGGGCTGGAGGGTAGGTCTCCGGTGCCCTCTCAGGAGATGCACCGGCTTCGATTGGCAGTCCTTCCCGCATCCAGGAAGCAAGCCCACCATCTAGCACGGAAACGCGAGCATGACCGACTTGCTTGAGCATCCACCAAAGGCGCGCTGCGGTTGAACCGGCACTGTCGTCGTAGGCAACGACGTGCGTCGACGGACTGATCCCATGCGCGCCCAAGACCCGGGCGAAATTCGCCGGGTCAGGGAGCGGGTGACGACCACCGGATGGCATGTTGTGGGCAGCAAGGTCATGGTCGAGATCGACGAATGTCGCTCCTGGCACGTGACCAGCCATGTACTCCGCGTGCGCGGATCGACCGGTTAGTGGCAGGAACCACCGTACGTCGACAATCCTGACACAGGGGTCCTCAAGGTGCAGGGCCAACCAGTTGGGTTCAACGAGTGCATCCGCGCGGTTCATTCAATCTCCGAGCGGCAGAAAATAGAAGCCGCCCACGGATTCTTCCACGGGACTGGTCGCCGTCGTCCACCACGAACTGGTCGATACAATCCTTGCGCCCTGCCCCCGTAGCTCAGTGGATAGAGCAGAGGTTTCCTAAACCTTGTGCGGGTGTTCAATTCACCCCGGGGGTACCGTCCCCTCGATCGCCTGTCAAACCGTGACCAGACGGACGATGCGGCAGCGACGCGAGGTCCAGGACACCGTTCGGCACGTCCGGATACAGGTTGTCGAACGAAGTTTCCGTGTCATGGGGCGGTGTGAACAGCACCGCTCGTGCAGCACGCGACGCCACGCGATTGGCAACGCTCCCGAACACGAACTTACCGACGGGTCCACGAGCATGCGTGGTCATGGCTATCACGTCGCATCGTGAGCTGGCCGCCGCGCTCACGATCGACGTAGGGACATCAGGCGAGACAACCACTTCCGTCCGGCAAGCCACTCCTGCACTCTCGATCACGCTAGCGCGATCGTGCAGCGCTTGTGCAACGGCCTTTTCGAGGTCGTGTGCACGGCTCGGGCGGAGCGCATGCAGGTCGAGCACCGTCATGAGGGTGATGACGCCACCGGTTTCACGCGCCAGGCGGAATGCCTCGGGCAGGACTCTGGCGGTGCGTGACGACCCGTCGAGCGGAACGAGAACGTGACTTCCAAGGCCGGGCGTGGGAGCGGCAGCGAGCGCCGGCAGGCTCGGTTCGTCCGTCGAAGGCGCGTCAGGCAGCGACCATGGCCAAAGGACCATGGTCGTGCGCGTGGTACCCCGGAGCAGATCCTCCGTCACACTTCCACGAAGCATTCGTGCCAATCCGGACCGTCCGTGGCTCGTGACGATTGTCAGCTGGGGAGCGTTCTCCTCTTGAGCTTCGAGAAGTGATCGTGAAGGCGCGCCCGCCAGCACTTCGCCAGCGATCTCAAGTCCCGGGTGGTCGGTCTTGGCTCGCGCGACCGCACGCGAGATGTACTCCGCCGCCACGTCGCGCTCGCCGAGGTAGTCGCCGACTGGGAACCCAAACATGTCTGGTGGTGGTTCGAGTGGTGCGACGCGGACCAACAGGAGCGGGGCGCGGCGCCTGCGGGCGACATTTGCGCCCACTGGTATTGCTCTGGCAGAAAGGCCACTACCGTCCAATGCGACGAGGATTGGGTGGGTACTCAACGGGCCGGCTGGGTCTGCTGAATCGGCGATAAAGGATGCTGCCATGGTCGCGACCTTTCCTGTCCTCGCCATCCCGGGAATTGGGTATCCCCCGGTTGGCGCGCGAAGCGTACCCGGGGGCGAGGGGCTCAGGAGACCTTGACGACGGCAAGCATGCCGCCAGGTTCCACTCCTTGGTTCATGACGTGCGACAAAATGTGACAGTGGAATACCCAAAGACCAGGGTTATCCGCGAGAAACTCGATGTCATACCGCTCGCCGGGAAAGATGCTAAGTGTGTCCTTCTCGTAGATGGCGGATTCCGGGAACGGCTTGCCGTCGGATCCGATGACCTTGAAGTGGTACCCATGAAGGTGCATCGGATGAGGCGCCTGACCGGCGTTCACCAATCGGATCCGTACGCGCTCCCCGAGCTTGGCCTCAAGCACATCGGTCGATGGGAATGCGTGTCCGTTGATCGTGAAGTACCCGTTGAACTCACTGAGAATCTGGAAGTAGTCGCGCTGAAAGCCCGCGTCTCGCCTCGCTTCGGCCGAGTTAGGCGCCGGATCAATCACGAGCATTCCCATCAAGCCCTTCGGTTCTTGCACCGCTGAGTTATGATGCGTGTGGTACATGTACGTGCCTGCAGGCGTTGCCTTGAACTCGTAGAGAAATGACCCGCCGGGCTTTATGACTGGCTGCGTCACGTCTGGCACGCCGTCCATCTTGTTCTCAAGGAGTGGCCCGTGGAAATGCACGACGGTGTCCTCCGGCAACTCGTTCTTTACCGTCACGCGGACGGTATCGCCCTCAAGTACCCGAATCATCGGTCCCGGCATGACCCCGTTGTAGGTCCAAGCTTCCTCGAAGACCCCAGGGACAACTTCCCACTGCACGACCTTTGCGGTCAGTTCGAAGGTCTTCACGCTGCCGTTCACGCTGATTGGTGCAAGCACCTGATTGCCTTTGGCATTTGGCACGGTCGATGACGCATGGGTCATGGGAGTCGGGCTTGGCTGAGGCTTAGCCGGGGCAGGGACCGCTGCAGACGCCGCCCCATTACCCACCGTGAATGTGCCAACCATGCCCGCTTCCTTATGGCCGGGAATCGAGCAGTAGAACTGATACGTGCCTGGCTTCTCAAACGTCGCCTGCGCAGACGACTTGGCTCCCGGCTTCGGGATGATCTTGACCTTGGGGTTGTCGATCGTGAGGTCGTGTTCGATCTTGCCGGCGTTCTCGACTTCAAGGGTCACGGGACCCGGGCCGGGGACGCTCACCTGCTTCGGCTCAAACACGATGTCCTTGGCAATAACCGACACGACCTGCGGTCCGGACGGAAGGATTGGGGCGGAAGCGAACCCGGGCGCCGCGACCGCGGCTCCTCCGACGGTGCTGAACGGTGCTAGGCCCGCGGTCGACCGCGCGACGGCCCAACCAAGGCCAATCGCCGCAATGATCCCGAAGCCGGCAAAGACGCCCGCGACGCTTGCAGTAATGAGCGGCGGGTCGCCTTGGGTGTTGCGCGATGGGGTATCCGAACTCATCGGTTCTCCTTCCCGGGCGAACTAGTCCGGATGATCCAGACGGAGCCGACCCGAAGGTCGAGGAATCGGGACCAGGACGCACAGGTCGGAGTTTCGACCGAGTGACGCGTGCGGGCATCGGGGAACTCACTGATACTCAGTTGCCAGTGATGTGCCATCCGGGCATCTCAATCCGCCGCCAGCGCGAGACAGCCCGGATACAGTTCTGTGTGGATTCCACCACCCCGTCGCGCGGACGATCATCAACCGCGGACCCAGATCTCGCCCTAGAGCGCCTGTACGCCGCGACCGCTGCTGTGAGCGCGGCCATCGACGACGAACCTCGCTTGCTCGCAACGGTTGCCGAGCAGTTCGCTTCGCTAGTGGGAGCGCGGTACGGCGCTCTCGGCATCCTGGGTGACGACGGCACCCTGAAGGGCTTTTACACCCACGGGCTCACCAACGATGAAGAGCAGTTTCTGAGGCCGACGCCACCAGTTGGACACGGAATCCTCGGCGCGATGTTGGTTGAAGGGCGTCCGTTGCGCATCGACGACATCGACCTCGATTCGCGCCGGGCGGGGATGCCGGTCGGTCATCCACCGATGCATACCTTTCTTGGCGTCCCACTCATCGCATCGTCCAGGGTGATCG
>CAILQO010000289.1 GCA_903836285.1 uncultured Chloroflexota bacterium | reverse complement strand
GGGGGCGTCAATCGGGTCTGCGACGGCGTCGACGCGCCGCGGGGTCACCGGCCGGGCGCGCCGCGCAACGGTGGCACGGGCCGCGCGGGCAGGTAGCGTCGCGGTAGCGGGGGTGACCATGGCGTGAAGCTCGTTGGCCCCCAGGACCCCGACCGCCACGTGGCAGGCGTCGCGCAGGTGGTCGCGGCCCGCGTCGGCCGGTGCCTCGGTGGCCGGGGACTCGGCAACCGGGGTGTCGTCGCTCCCGTCAGCGCCAGACGCCCCGGCGTGCGCGACGATGGCCTCGGCCAACGCCTGCGGTTCCAGCGACGCGACCGCCGCGCATGCCGCGACCCACCCGGATTGCCCGCGCGCGGCGAGGTCGCGCACCGCCGCCTCGAACAGGTGGGGCGGCGCGAGGCGCGGGGTGCGGAATGTCGCCACGACCGTCCGCGACCGCAACGCCGCGTCGAGGCGTCGACGGGCAGGGTCGCGCACCGCCTGGCGGTCGGTGAGCAATCGGTGCACGACAAAATCAACAAGGGCACCCGATGGCGGATCGGTGCCCGGGTGCGCCGGCAGGATCGCCTTGGCGACGTTCCGGCGACCGGCGTCGGCAGCGTACTTGGTGGAACGGCGGGTGGTCATCATGGAGGTTTCTTTCATGGGTGGGTGGTGGCCCTACCGGGCAGTGGCGACAGCCTTGGCGTAGCGGGCGCGTTCGATCTCGGTCAGCAGGTGCAGGCGCTTGGCCCCGCCGCGGATCACGGCGCGCCCCTTGCGCTTCTGGTTCGCTTGCGGCGCCTCGCGCGGGGTCGGTTGGTGGTCCATGGCATGCAGGTTCCTCTCGATAATGATGGTCTGGCACGTGGCATCTTTGTGGGTGCGTGAGGCGAGTGATCGCATCAACCTCGTTGCCGAGGCCTGATCGGCACCTTCGCAGCGTGCGCGGTGCCGCCACCTCTTTCCCTATTTAGGTCTCGCCCTCTATAGGTCTCGCGCGTAGACCGCTTGTGACACCTTTGCGTCGCGTGCAACACCCACGCACGGGCGCCCCGTACCTTTCTCACGGCGCGCGACGGGCAATCGTGAGCGACTGCGGCGCAATCCGGCGTCGGCACGGTGTGCGACGCGTGCCGGGGCCTCGTACCTTCCTTACGGCGCCCGGCACGCAAACGTGAGCGGCCGTGCCCGGCATTGGGCACTTGCGATCCGGCGCGCCCACCCGTACAAGCACGGCGTGGCACGTCATGACCTCGCGGCGCTTGCCCTCGCGGCGGTCGTCGTCGTCCTCGCGGCGCGCGACACCCTCACGCAGGTACCCACGGTGTGGGCCGCGTGGAATGTGATGGCCTGGGAACTCGCCCACTTCCTCCCGCGTGACGCCGCCCCGACCGCCATCGCCACCGTGCGCGGGACCGTGCGTGACGCCGCCGGGAGGCCAATCGAGAGGGCGACCGTCATCGTGCCCCTGCCAGATGGCACCACCGTTGAGGGGCGCACACGCGCGGACGGCACCGTTGCGGTAGCAAACCTGCCGGTTGGGCGTCGGCCGGTCTGGGTCGGTGCGCCCGGGATGGCGCCGGTCGTCGTGGAGGTGGACGTCGCCGACCCTTCCTCGCGCGTTGGCCCGGCGATCGAGGTCACCCTCGTACCGGTCGTGGCGTCACCGGGTGTCGACCCCGCCGATGCCCGCGCCCGGGCGCGAGGTCAGGTCATCGAGGGTGAGGCCGTGCCACTGGCCTGTGAGGCGCCGGTCGCGGCGACGGCGTTGCGGTCGGAGGTCGTTGCGACGCGTGCCGGGATCGGCCCGGGGCAGGCCTTTCGGTACCGGCCGGACGACGGTGGCGCCCGGTGGCCGACGATCTTGGTCGTCTACCCCGGCCCGGCGGCGTCGTGGGAGTGCGCCTCAATCCCCCTCGCGGCGGCCGGCTTCGAGGTGGTCGCCTATGGTCCGCCGTACGGCTTCGACGTTGAAGGGGAGGTTGGGCACCTGCGCACGTTGATGGCGACCCTCGACGGGCGCCCCGCCGTGCTTGCGGGGAGTTACAGCGCGATTCATGCCCTTCGCCTTGTGCAGGACGCGCCGCCGGGGGCGATCCGTGCCGTCGCGTTGATGGGGCCGCCGGTCGACCTGTTCGACCTGCGCCAGCGCCTCGAGACGGAGGGGTGGGTACCGCCGTTCGGCCTCGACCGCGCCTTGGTGGCGTTGGGTCGGCCCGACCGCGAGGTGGCGCGTCACGCCCGCTACTCGGCGCGCCTGCACGTGGCGGCGTCGCACCCGCCGATGTTGGTGATCCATAGCCGGTCCGACGAGGTGGTGCCGGTGGCGCAGGGCGAGGCGTACCTTCGGGCGCTTGCCGAGGCGGGGGTCGAGGCCGAGGGGATGATCCTCGACGGCGGCGGCCACTACTTGCTGTCG
>CAILQO010000288.1 GCA_903836285.1 uncultured Chloroflexota bacterium | reverse complement strand
ATGCGCCCGACAAGGTTGATTCCTGACTTGAGCCACTTGCGCCGACCGGAAAGGGCGGCGCGTTCGGCCCATCTCGAAGCAACGAACTGGGGAAGCGCGAGGCCGATCTGGTCGATGGCGGTGAAGGAGCCGGCGAGAAGGTCGACTGGCGTCAGTCGTGCCACGAAGACGGGCAGGATTGCGACCGGCGAGAGGAAGTTGAACCCAAGGGCGAAGAAGAGTCCGTCAAGGACGAGCCATGTGACGTTCCAGCGGCTGTTCGGCAGGCGCCACGGATCCTCGAGGCCCCCAATCGGCCCATCGGACCCGGCACGGCGCACGACAGCACGAGGCACGGGCGCCGTGGTGCTCACGCCCGGACCCGAGGGAGCGTTTGTGCCTCGGACACGCGCAGGACCGACACGACCGCTCCCAGCGTTAGGGCAGTCGCCACGAGGTACATCGTCCCGAACCCGGTGACGTCGGCGATCGCCCCGCCGAGCAGTGGGGCGACGAGGGTCACCGGCGAAAGGATGGTGTTGGACACGGCGACGTACAGCGATCGCTCTTCACCGGAGGCCTCGGCGAACGCGAGCGGGAGTGACGACTCAGCCACGATTACCGCACCGGAGGCTACTCCGGCCAGAGCGAACACGAGGTCGAAAGCTTCCATCGACGGCCAGACGAGTGCGACCGCCGAAGCAAGGCCGCCAATGACCGTGGCCGCGAGCAGGACATTGACGAGGCGCAGACGGTTCGCAGCCGCGCCCCATGCCATCGTGGATGTGGTCTGGAAGGCAAGCAAGATCGACGTGAAGACCGCCACGTCGCCGTCGGTTGCACCGAGTTCCCGGGTGGCATGCACGGCATAAAAGGCACCGGCCATGCCTGCGATGATCATCAGGCTTCGGGCGACGAGGTAGCCCCGGAACCGCTGGTCAGTCGCGAGGACCCGCCGTACTTGCGAGACGATCCCCCGACGGTCGGGATACACGACCGGTTCAACGGCCGGCTCCCTCACGGTCGCAAGCCACAGGATTGAAACCGAGGAGATCCCGATGCCGAGGGCGAAGCAGACGACGAAGCCGAACGGGAACGGGTACGCATCCAAGACGTCTCGCCCAGCGGCGAGGGCGATCGCGCCGATCCCGCCGCCGAGGAACTGGTTCAGGCCGATAAAGCGGCTGCGGTCGCGCGGGTGCACCGTCACGCCGACGAGGTCGAAGTAGACGGGTGTGTTGACGCCGCTGATCGCCCGGAACAGCCCGAAGCAGGCGAAGAACGCGACGAGCGTGAGCGTGGGGTAGTCGAGGGCGAACCACCAGATGATCGCCACCATGATGATCAGCGGGACCCTCCCTGCGAGGGCCGTCTGGATGATGAACCACTTGCGCGATGTGACGCGCGTGGCGACTGACGCGCCGAGCAATTGCGGTATCGCCCACGCGATCGTCACGATTGCCGGCACGGCCCCGGCAAGTACGTTGCTCGGCGAGAGGTGGCTGACGAAGAGCGGCAAAATCGTCGTCGGCGAGAAGTAGCTCATCCCGAGCCAGAAGGTCAGGCCGTCGAGGGTGAGCAGGGCGAAGTTGAACCATGCATTTGGTGGGCGCACATCGGGGTCGACAGCATGCGACGTCGGGGGGGTGGTCATCCGGAGTGCTTCGGCAGGGGCGGACACCCGGGATGGGTCAGCCGTGCCTCGATCCACGTCGCGGCGCGAAGGAGGCGAGCGTCCGCTCCGTGCGGCCCAACTACCTGGATCGCGACTGGCAGGCCAAGCGGACCTCGCGCGCACGGCAGGCAGAGGACGGGGGCGCCGACCGACTGCCATCGGGTCTGACATCGCGGGTCGCCGGTCGTTTCGGGGGTCGGTGCCTCGCCGACCGCCGCTGGGGTGATGACCGCGTCGTAGGCGTGCATCCACGTCGCGAAGGCGGTGATGGCGACGCGACGCGCTTCGCGCGCGGCGATAAGCGCTTCGTCTGTAACCCGCGCGCCTTCATCGAGGTACGCCCGAAGCGTCGGTGACAGGACGTGGTCGTGCGCCGCGCGAATGTCGGCAAGGGTGTCGGCACCCTCACGCGACATAATGGTGCGGTGGACCGGCAAGAGGGCGTCGACCACGGGTGGGCAGTCAACCCAATCGATCAAGGCACCCGCACGTCGTAGGGACTCGACGGCGTACTCCGTCGCGTCGCGCGACGATTGGTCAAGTCCGTCCCAGTCGCCCGTGCGGACCGCGGCGAGGCGAGGAGCCGCGGCGGTTGCAGTATCCGGCGCGGGTACCCATCGCGCATTCGGTTCGCCGGCCCACGCTGCGGCGCCCCGTGCCACGCCATCGACATCGCGCGCGAAGAGGCCACCTTGGTCGTTCGACGGGCTGAACGGGAGGCATCCCTCCATTGAGAGGCGCCCAAGTGTCGGCTTGAAACCGACCACGCCGCAAAACGCCGCGGGACGGATGACCGACCCGTTGGTCTGCGTGCCGATGGCGAGTGGCACAAGGCCGGCGGCGACGGCGGCGGCCGAACCCATCGACGAACCACCTGGTGTTCGAGCGGCGTCCCAGGGGTTCGTGGTAGCCCCCGGAAAGAAATATGCGAGTTCAGCGGTGACGGTCTTGCCAAGTACCCACGCACCAGCGCGACGCAGGGCCGCGACCGCTTCAGCATCCCGTGTCGGCACGTTGCCGGCGAACGCCGGCGATCCGCATTCGGTCGGGATCCCGTCGGTGTCGAAGACGTCCTTGATGCCGACCGGCAGCCCGTCAAGAGGGCCGATGGTCTGGCCACTAGCACGGCGGTGATCGGCAGCGTCAGCCTCGGCGCGCGCGCGGGTCCGATCGAGCCACGTGAACGCGCGGATGGTCGGTTCGGTGACGTCGTGCCGGTCGAGAAGCGCTTCAAGGTACTCGCGAGAGGTGAACGCGCCGCGTTCGACGCCCCCAAGGACGGCACAAACGCTGAGGTCGGCGAGGTGGTTGGCGGTCTCGGGCATCGGCGTCGGGCCTCAGTCCGGTGCGTCGGTGCCCGGCTCATCATTGTGCCCTCTGCACGGGGCGAATCGCACCAGCGGGTGCCGATCACGCGGCTGCTAGACTGCCCGAGGTGGGCCGTCGCAACGGTCTCGGAACCTGCGGGCGCCGACCGACGCATTGCACACCCGGACACCGGCGCGCCCAAGTCGAAGAATGAGGAGGCACGGGATGGGCTTTGACCCGTCGGCACAGGGGCGGCTTGGGCAGTCGCTGGTCGAAGTCAGCTGCCTCTCCCTCGGTGGCGGACCGCTTTCCGGACCGCTCGGTGCGGCGACACCGGACGATGTCGACGGTATCGTCGCACGCGCATGGGAACACGGTGTGCGGTTCTTTGACACGGCGCCCCTCTACGGGACGGGCGAGTCGGAGCGACGCCTTGGTCGGGCCCTCTCCCGGTGGAAGCCGGAGGAGTACGTGATCGCGACGAAGGTTGGGCGTCTCCTTCGCAAGGATGCGCGTGGGGAAATGGCACCCAACTTCGACTTCTCGTACGACGGCGTGATGCGTTCGCTCGACGAGAGCTTGATGCGTCTGCGCATGACCAGCGTGGATGTGCTGCACATTCATGATCCGGATGACCACTGGGACCAGGCGAGCGATGGTGCCTACATGGCGCTGGACATGCTCCGCTCAAGCGGCGTCGTGAAGGCCATTGGCGCGGGGATGAACCAGGCGGCGATGCTCGAGCGGTTCGCTGACGAGCTGCACCTTGATGCATTCCTCATGGCAGGGCGCTACACGCTGCTTGATCATCGGACGTCGAGGTCGCTGATGGAGAAGTGCGCACGCAAGGGCATTGGGATCATCATCGGGGGGGTCTACAACAGCGGCATCCTCGCTGGACCAGTTGAGGGCGCGCGCTACAACTACGCGCCGGCGTCGAGCGAGTGGCTTGACCGTGCGAGGCGCCTTGAGGCGACCTGTAATCGCCATTCGGTGCCATTGAAGGCGGCGGCACTGCAGTTCCCACTTGCCAATCCGGCAGTCTCCACAGTACTGACCGGCGTGCGCTCCGTGGAAGAGCTGGACCAGAATGTCGAAATGGCGCGCGTTGAGATTCCGGATGCACTCTGGGCGGATTTGCGACGCGAGTGCCTGGTCGAGGAATGGGTGCCGCTCCCAAGTGGGAACTAGCGGCCTGGTTGCGTCTATTTGGAATGTCCAATGACGTCGACCCACGCTGACATTGCGCCAACCGACGTTGGCGCGCGGTGCCCT
>CAILQO010000287.1 GCA_903836285.1 uncultured Chloroflexota bacterium | reverse complement strand
CGATCTCAAGGCGGTCTACGAGGGCTTCCCGGGTGGCGAACTCTACGTCAAGCAAGAGACCTTGATGGCGGGCGGCACGATTGGCGACATTCACTACGCCCATCAGTCGCAGATCAAGTACCAGGAGTACGCCAAAAAGAACCTTGCGGTCGCCATCGACAGCTACCTTGCGAAGGACTCCGAGACGAAGCTCGCTGACTGGCCGCAGCGTGCGCAGGACGCCCTGAAGGTCATCGACGGCAAGGTGTTCGGTCTGCCGGTCCGCGGGCAGGTCGCGTGGATGTTTATCTACTGGAACCGCGACATGCTCAAGAAGGCAGGCATCGCGGAACCAACGCCCGACTGGACGCTCGACCAGATGGTCGAAGCCGCCAAGAAGGTGCAGCAGTCTGCGAGTTGGCCGGCCGAGTTCTATCCCGTGGGCTACTCCTGGGGCGGCTTTGAGCAGCTTGTAGGCAACATCCGGCGTTTCAACGGCGAGGTCCTCGACCCGGCGAACGGACCAGGTTCGAAGTCGCTGATGGACTCCGCGCCCGCCGTCCAGATGGCGAAGTGGTTCTACGACAACATCAAGAGCAAGCTGTTCTCCCCACGCACGTACGGCGCGAAGGAGTTCGGGGAGGGCAAGTTGGCGTTCTACTTCGGTCGCCTTGCCGGCGAACGGGGTGCCGTCAACAATGCCGCCGGCAAGAACTTCGAGTGGACCTTCGACATCACACCGAAGGGTCCGACCGGTCGCCGGGGTGGCTTCCTCTCAATTGATACCCAGCAGATCAACGCTGCCTCGAAGAACAAGGATGCCGCGTGGGAGCTGCTCAAGATGCTCACCAACAAGGATGCGGGGATCAACCTTGGGCTGCAACCTGCCGGATCCCTCACACCCGGCTTCCGCAAGGATGTCTACTGCTCCGATCTGCTCCTTAACGATGCGCGGTTCCCCAAGTCGGCAATGAAGTCGAATTGCGACAACATCGACCAGCCGGAAGGCTTCACGTACCCCGCGAACCTCCGACTGACGACCCCCGGCGGCTTCCAGGAAATCGTCAACAAGTTCATGAACGACATTGCGGACCTGAAGGCTGAGCCCACGCCTGCCTACATGAAGCAGATGAACGAGGAGCTGACCAAGGTTCTGGCTGAACCGTCGCTGTAGTCCCACACTCGACCCCTTTCTCGTCGTGGCGGGGAAGGGGTCTGCATCACGATCCCGCAGAACGGCTGGACGCTAGATCGGCCGCGCCAGCACTGGCACAGGATCCGCCGCCCACCGGTATTGCGCCATCAGGAACCAGAACACCGGCCATGGGCGCGCTGCTCCGGCATAGGCCGCCAATCCACGGTCGGGCAGCCACGAAACCACCCGTTGCAGTGTGCGCATCAGCGCGAAGTACGGCCATCTTCCGGTCGCGAACCGCCAGTACATCGCGCGTGCCTCGTCGGCGTCCCACCGCCCGGTTGCGGCGCCCCCGGCCACTTGACCGGCGCGTGCAGCGAATGTCAGCGCCGCGCGGATGCCCTCCGCCGTCAAGCCAAAGCAGTGGCCCGCGGCGTCGCCAACACACAGGACCCCCTTGACGACTGGCGCTCGCGGGGCAGATGGGATGAAGCCACCATGGAGGCGCATCGGCTCGCCCTGTACCAGTGCGCGCGTTGGTTCG
>CAILQO010000286.1 GCA_903836285.1 uncultured Chloroflexota bacterium | reverse complement strand
CTGGGGAGCTTCCGCCCGGCGGGCGACGCGCCGGTGCCGGTGACCATTCGGGCAGAGGCCCCGGCAGACCCGGATTCGGGGGAGGTCTCGTGGCGGGGCGAGGTTGCAACGACACCGGGGAACTACCAAACGGTAGAGATTGCGGTGCCAGGTGCGCTGACGGCGTCGGGTTCGGTGGCGCTGGTGATCGAATCGCCGACGTACCGGCCGTTTGAGCGCTTGGCGTCGGGTGGCCCGGACCACTTCGACCCGGACGATTTCCGCGAACTCGGCGTGGCGGTGGCGCGCGTGTTGGTGCGTCACCCACGCCACTACGTGTACGAGGCGCTGTTCGAGCGTCTCGTGCCGGAGTTATCGCGGCGCCTCCACGGCCTCCCGGACCCGCGGGCGATGGAGTACCTGCGTACGTACGACGAGATCCTGCCCATTTCGGAGTTCTCCGATGAGTGGCTGGAACGCTACTGGGACGTGCGCGGCACGGGAATCCTGTACCCGCCGGTGGACGTTGGGTCGATCACGCCGCGCCCGGACCGAGATCGGGTCATCTTGGGTGTCGGGCGCTTCTTCGAGGGGAGTCACAACAAGAAGCACGACGAGATGATCCGCACCTTCGGCGAACTCGTCCGAGAGGGGGCGTTGCCCGGGTGGGAGTTGCATCTCGTGGGTGGGTCGATGCCGGAGCGTCGCCACCAGAAGTACCTCGATCGCTGCCGTGCGCTGGCGGCGGGGTTGCCGGTGACGTTGCACGTGGATGCCCCGGCGGCGGTGCGGGACGACCTGTATGCGCGGGCGTCGATCTTTTGGCACGCGACGGGCTTTGGGAAGGCGGAGGCGCGCGACCCGATCTTGTTCGAGCACTTTGGGATCACCACCGTTGAGGCGATGGCCGCTGGGTGCGTGCCGGTGGTGATCGGGCGCGGGGCGCAGCCGGAGATCGTGGCAGATGGCCGTTCCGGCTTCACGTGGACGACGCGTGCGGAGTGGAAGGCGCGGACGCTCGAAGTGGCGCGCGACCCGGCGCTCGCCGCCCGGCTGCGGGCTGGGGCGATCGTGCGTAGCCGCGACTTCGGTGAGGACGTGTTTCGGACCAACTTGGTCAGGCGCGTCGACGCGATGCTGGCGCGTAGGGTGTCGGCGGGTGCGCACGTGGTGAGCGAGGCGTGAGAGGGAGTGGCTTGCTCCCGGTGGTTGCCGTTGTGGTGATCGCCGGGTGGTTCGGCGGAACGGTTGCGACCGGTCAACGTGGGATCGGGTTGAGCCTGGTTTGGCTCGTTCCGGCAATGGTTTCTGTCGTCGTTGCGGTCATGGGGATGGTGATCGCGGGACGCTCGACGCAAAGCGGGCCGAACACGTCACGCCCCCGGGAGGACGAGCCTAACTCCCCTAGTCCCCCTCCACCGGAGCGGGCGGGACGCCCGCGGTCCCAGGCCGATACAACGCCCCCGACGCAACCGACCTCCCCTATCCCTAACGGGCCAACCCCCCCTAGCCCCCCTTCCCTGCGAGGGAAGGGGGGTACCCCCGACGCACCGCCGATGCCACTGGTGAGGGGCGTCTGGTTCACACAAGTCCCGGCGGACTTGGCCGTCGCGGCGCTGTTGGTTACCGCACTTGCCGTCGTGCTTTGGGCGAGCGACGGCGTGAACCATTCGTGGGCGACGACCGCTCGCGCTCGGTTGGCGACGATGGCGCCGCTGGTCTTGCTCGTGGTGCTGCCGATGGGGTGGCGCCTCGGTGGGATGACGGTCGGCCTTGCAACCCGAATTGGCCTCATGGGGTCGATTGGCATTGGGGCGATGGCGTTCTTCGTGGCCACGGCGAGCGGCCGATTAGTCACACCAGATGAGTGGACGATCTACGCGGCGGCGGTCGGTCTGGTCGAGCATGGCAAGCCCGTGGTGTTCGACGGCGAACCGTACCGGTTCACGCTTACCGGAACGGTGCCGCCACCTCGACCTGCTGAGGGCAACAAGCCCCAATGGGCCCCCGGCAAGTTCTCACTTGTTCCGACGTTTGTCGTCGCGCCAATCTACGGGGTGGCGAGACTCTTGGGCGCGCCCGATCCGGCGACTGCGGCCCAGCGCATGCCTGGAGATCGGGCACCTCTGCTCGTAACGATGTTGGTCGGACCGATCTGTGCAGTGTTTGCGGTGCTGGCGACAACGAGCCTGTCACGCGCGGCCGGGCTCGACAGAAGTGCGACCGTGGCAAACGCGGTTGTCGTCGCAACCTCCTCGCTGATTTGGCCATACGCATCGACCATCATGAACCTTTCGTTGGCCGGCGCCACGCTTGCAGCCGCGACCGCCGCTGCGTTACGCGCTTCGCTCGACGGCCGACTTCGTGACTTCGCATTGGTCGGGCTGCTATTGGGCCTGGCTGCTTCGTCTCGCTACGAGTTCATTCTGCTGGCACTCCCGACGTGGGCGCTTGTGGCATTTGCGGCGGTGGGCATCAGACGGAAGGAGCGATCCAACACCGTACGAGCGCGTCTGGGCGCATTCGCGGCGCGCGGAACCATCGCAGTCCTGGCGTGGAGTGCCGTGACCCTGCCACTCGTTTTTTTTATGAACCTAGTGAGGACTGGGCACGTCCTTGATTTCGGCTATGGAGGTGAAGGGTTCCTCGCATCTGTGCTGTCGAAGCCGTGGTATGGATGGTTTGGGCTCTACCTAAGCTCGGGGTGCGGCCTAATCGTTCACGCCCCAATGTTCGTCGTGGCGGTCGCTGCTTTGGCATTTCTCTGGGATGATGACCGCTCCGCCGCGGTAGTGGTCGCAGGAATCGTGCTTCTCGGATCCGTGTATTACGGCAGCGTTTCCAGCACGTGGTGTGCTCAACCTGCGTGGGGTCCGCGATACATGACGTCACTCATGCCAGTAGTGTTGCTCCCCATCGGTAGTTTGTGGGCGCGCCTGACGGCGAACGGTTCGGCGTGGCGTCGCAACCCGTTCGCGTGGCTTGCCCTCGGCGTGCCGTTCGCCGCGAACGTCGTGGTGAACCTCCTTGCCATCTTGGTCGACTTTGGTCGCGGTTGGCAGGACCACTGGGCATTGGGCGCGACCTATCAGGTGGCGGCATGGGTGCCGTACTTCTCGGGGGTAACGGCCCATGTGCGTCTGCTGCGGTCGTGGATCCTCGGAGGCGAGGCGTCGATCGACGTGCAGTGGCTGCGCGGTGTCGAGGGGACGCCGACCGCTGGGGGCACGGTCGCGATGGTGATGCTGCTGGTCGTCGCGGCGGCGTGTGTTGGGCGCGCGTGGCGCTTGGCGGCGAAGCCCCCATGCGACTAGGTATCCCCGGAGAAGCCTTCGTCCTCCGCGTACGCGCGCATTCCGCGCCCACTGCCCCGTTGCAGTACGGCGTGCGCCACCGTAGGAGGATCGGGCGAGGGGCGGCTCCGCTAGAGCGCGAGGTGGGGGGCGAGGCGCGCCAACGCCTCTTCGAGGATGTCGGGGTAGGTGGCGTAGTTCAGGCGGACGTGCCCTGCGCCCGCCGGGCCGTAGCTTGTGCCGTCACTCAGGCCGACCTTGGCGTGTGCCTTGAGGTAGTCGGCGGGGTGCTCCGCCCACGGGTAGGCGCGCACGTCTAGCCACCCGAGGTAGGTCCCCTGGGAGGGGGCGTACCCCACCGCCGGGGCGTGCTCGGCGAGGAATCGCGTCAAACGATCACGGTTGGCGCCAATCATCGCAAGTGTCTCGCGGTGCCAGGCGTCCGCCTCGGGCGTCGTGATCGCGGCCAGCCACGCGGCCTCGGCGGCGACGTTCGGGTACTCCTGCACGAGGCCGTGCGTCACCGCGCGCACCCGGTTGAGCAACTCGCGGTTGTGGCTCACCATGATCCCGATGCTCAGCCCTGCGGTGTTGAACGTCTTCGCTGGGCCGGTCAGGGTGATGGTGCGTTGCGCAATCTCCGGCGAGATGCTCGCGAACGGGATGTACGGGCCGTCGTGGACGAGTTCGTTATGCAACTCGTCGGTGACCAACCAGAGGCGGTGGCGCAGGACGAAGTCGGCGACCGTTTCCAGTTCTGCGCGGCGCCAGACGCGTCCGGATGGGTTGTGCGGGTTGCAGAACATCAGGACGCGCGTCGCCGGGGTGACGGTTGCCTCGAGGTGGTCGAAGTCGATCTCGTACTGGTGGTCCGTGCCACGGACGAGTGGGTTGTCCTGGCGGGTCACGCGGGCGGTGGCGATTGCATCGAGGAACGGGCCGTAGAGCGGCGTCTGCACCACGATCGCCTCGCCGGGAGTGGTCAGTGCGCGGGCCGTCGCGTGCAAGCCCGGCACACACGACAGAAAGATCGCGTGGTCGTGCTCCAGCCCCGCCAGGCCGTGGCGCGTGGCAAGGCGCCCAAGGATGGCCTCAACAAGGGGGGTGCGCCCACGCACGGGGTAGGCGACGCGGGAGTCGTGCACGCGCCGCGCGACCGCCTCCGCGATAACCGGTGCGACAGGCATGTCCATGTCGGCCACCCACATCGGGATGACGTCGCGGTCGTAGAAGTTCCACTTGACAGATTTGGGGTCGTACGCGCGCTGCCAATCGGCGCCGGTCGAATGCTCGGGGAACGAGGCGGTTGTCATGGCGGGGGAGCATACTCCCCTCCCGTCATTCAGCAATGGGGCCAGCGGAACTGCCCGCCGTCAGGCCCCCTTCTCTCGCTCCTCCCCGTGCCGCACTGCCGCGGGAGCGGGGGGAACCACGCGTCGGAGCACAAGCAGGCCCGAGGCCACCGCCAAGCCAACAAGGGATGCCACACCACCGATCCTCACGCTCAGCGGTTCGAACTTCAGGTCGACGATGTGCTCGCCGGGCGGTACCTCCGCCAAGCGCGCGAGGACCCCAACCGGCTCGATGACCGGGAGATGCGCGCCATCCAGTGTCGCCACCCATCCCGGGTACGCCGTGTCGGCGATCACGACCTGCGCCGGTTGCGTCACCGACGCGGCGATGCGGAGGTGTTCCGGGTCGTCGCGAATCCACGTGGCCGTGCCGGCGCCAGGTGGGTCGAGGCGCAGTCGGGAAGCGTCTGCGCCGGTATCCCGCCACCCCAGCGCTGATGGTTGCCACGGCGACGATCCTGGGTCGACCGCGAGGTGCACCACGTGCAGGGTGACGCCCGGCACGATGGCGCGCACGGTCACCCCGTCCAGCGGCACCTGCGCGTCATTCAGGACGGTCGTCCGGTACTCGAAGGTGTCGTAGCGTCCGCCGACGGCACCGACCACCCGCGTGACGAGGGAGATGGGTGCCTGCGCGTGGCCGATCCGTTCCCGCACGTCGGGGCGGTCGTACGCCCACTCCGAGACCTCGATGCCTGCACGCAGCGGCACGACGGACGTCAAGCTGCCAGTCGTGAGGGCTACTTCGCCGACGGTCGTGCCCTGCGCCACGTCGATGCCTTCACCGAGGAAGCCGACGAGGTGGAGGCGGCTCCAATCGACCGGCGCTCCGGCGCCATCCCACGCCACGACCGGGTCGCAGCATCGGGCAACGGCGGCGCCCAGCGTCCGGGCCGGGACCCGCCACGATGCCCTTGGGTCGGCAAGCACTTCGCGAACGGCGAGGGGTCTTGTGATCGCCGGGTCGTAGGCGGCAAGCCATGCCCAATGGTCGTCCGGGGCGCCCCCAGCGGCGAAGGCCCGGGCAGTCGCGCGCAAGATCAACGGGTCATAGGCCTGTGCATCACGGACCCCGACCAGGAGCCCCAAGTTCGGTGGAAGCATCGCCGGGCGCGCCGAGGTCGGGAAGTCGCCGAGGAAGTGGCGCACGCGCGACGCGTCGGGGTCACCGGCGTGCCACGGGAGGCTCGCGAAGCGGTCGTGGCCGATGGCGTCGCTGATCGCAGGTGCCGCCGCGTAGGCCGGGGCGTACCACCGGGCGGGGTCGAAACTCGGCCCGGTCGACATCACGGCGAGGACGCTGAGGTCGGCGACGGCCGTCGCGGTGAGCGCGGTGGCGAGTGCACGGCGCCGCGCGGTCGGTGCACGCAAGGCAACGACGACGATGGCCAGGGTCGCCAGGCCGAACCCGATGGCGTGGAGTTCCTGGGGGACTGAGAGGAACGGCCCACCGGTGACGCGCCAGAGGTTGGTAAGCAGGCGCCGGAAGTTGTCATACCCCTCCGAATGCCAGAACTGCGCGAGGATCAACGGTGGCAGCGACGCGCCGATCGCGGTAACCAACGTCGCCGCCGAGGCCGACTCGCCCCTCTCCCGACGCAGCGGGGCAGGGGTTGGGTCGGGTAGCCCCTCTCCCGTCGCAGCGGGGGAGGGGTTGGGGAGGGGGCCCCTCTGGTTGGGGCGCGTACGCGGAGAACGAAGGCTTTCGTTGGGGAGGGGGCTTCGCTCGAGGGGCCGCGGGGTCGGCGACGCGAACCAATCGACGACGGCAGCCGCGAGACAGGCGATCGCAAATGACGCCACGATCCCGAGCCGAGCCGGCAGGTAGAGGATCCGGAAGCCGGGCAACCACTCGTAGAGCAGGCCGAAGAGGGGGGTTCGCGTGCCCCACGACAGCACGATCGAGGTCGCGGCGATCGCTCCCCACGACCGGAGCGCCGCGCGCCCGGCGGGGTCCTGACGGAGGAGGACCGGCGAGATGGCCGCGAGGACGAGTGCGGCAACACCGACGGAGACTTGCCCCCCCTCAAGTGCCCCGACCCCAGCAGCGGGGCGCAACCAAGACAGCAGCGTGAGGTAGCCGTCGTTCGCGACGCGTTCCACTGGGCGCGTGCCGGCATAGGTGGTGCGGGAGATGAACTCGGCCGCGGGGATGAGGACGACCCCGGCGATGGCCGCGGCGAGCAGTCCGGCGGCGACCAACGCGGAAAGATGGTGGAGGCGGGCCGGAGCCGCGTCACCCGTAGGTATCCAGTAGCTTGCGCCTCCGTAGGAGGATGTATTCGCCCGTCGCAACGGGGGCGGGGTCGCGTGGAGAGCCCCTCTCCCGTCGCGACGGGGGCGGGGTTGGGGTCGCACTCGCCCCTCTCCCGTCGCAACGGGGGAGGGGTTGGGGAGGGG
>CAILQO010000285.1 GCA_903836285.1 uncultured Chloroflexota bacterium | reverse complement strand
TCGGCCGGACCTCGGGTATCGGGGCAGGCGCCGCTTCTGAGGGGTGGAGCGCATCGGCCTCGCGTCGCGTGATCGGCGAGACGTCGCGCAAGTGGATCCGTAGCCGCATCGTCCCGAGCTGTACCTCGACTTGGCCGCCCCCGTCCGGCGGTGCGGTGATGGTGCCCGCGGCGTTCAGGCGGCGCACCTCGACCCGATCGCCGACCTCGAGCGGGCGTTCCGCAAACGTCGACGATCGCCCAACGGCGCCCAACTGAGCGGTGGTCATGCTGACCACCTCGCGCGCGGCAACTTGAAGCTCCCGCGCCGCCTGATGAACGACGGCCCGTGTCGCCGCGGGCGCGCCGATGGTCGCCTCCGCCCGTCGTACCCGGGCACGTGCGTCCTCGAGGAGCAGGGCGGCTTCGGCGCGAGCGCGCCCGAGCAGCTCCTCGCGCTCCTCCTCGATAAAAGCTATTCGTTGTTCCACGTGCGCAAGTCGTACACGGGCTTCGGCTTCGACGCGCCCGGCCGCCTCCCGCGCAGCTGACGCACGGGCCCGCTCGGTGTCGATCGCTGCGAGAAGGTCCTCGATCCGTCGTTCGTTCGGATCAATCTGGGCGCGTGCGGATGCGAGTATGGTGGGGTCGAGACCGAGGCGCTCCGCAATGGCAATTGCGTTGCTGCGCCCAGGGACGCCAATCCGCAGCCGATATGTTGGTCGAAGCGTGGCCACGTCGAACTCCACGCTGGCGTTTCGCACCCCAGGCGTCTCGTAGGCGTACGCCTTGAGTTCGGAGTAGTGGGTTGTTGCAATCAGCGGCACACGACGTCCGACGAGATCGGAAACGATTGCCCGCGCGAGGGCGGCGCCTTCCTGCGGATCAGTACCGGCACCCAATTCATCGAGCAGCACCAAGTCACGCTCTGTCGCCGCTCGCTGGATCCGCACAATATTTGACATGTGTGAAGAAAATGTGGAGAGCGACTGCTCAATGCTTTGTTCATCTCCGATGTCCGCGTAGACGTTATTCACGACCGTGAAGTACGCGCCTGGCTCGGCAGGCACGTGGTAGCCGGCTTGAGCCATGAGGTGGAGGAGCCCTGCGGTCTTGAGGGCGACGGTCTTACCACCAGTGTTCGGCCCGGTGATCAGGATGGCAACCACTGGTTGCCCCGGCGCGGTGTCAACTGGGGGCGTGTCCGACTGCTGCGCTGAAGTGCCGACAGTGTTCCCAAGGTGAACATCAATCGGGACAACTTCGCCGCGAAGCAATGGGTGGCGTGCACCGGCGAACTCGAATCGGCTGGGCTGTCCTGGTGCGGGGTCCGGAAGGATCGTTGGCTCCACCCCAGCAAGCTGAGATGCATATCTCGCACGCGCGACTGCGTAGTCGATCGCGGCCATGGCATTAACGTTCGCGACGAGTGCATCCGCGGCATTCCCGATCATCTCGGACAGCGTCGCGAGGACCCGTTCAACCTCCTTGGCCTCGGCGATCTGCGCTTGGCGCCAATCATTGTTCAGCGCGACAACCGCGATTGGTTCCATGAACACCGTCGCGCCGCTCGCGGACTCGTCGTGGACGATGCCCCGGAACGCGTTGCGCGAGTGTGCCCGGATCGGGATGACGTAGCGCCCCGAGCGCATCGTGACGAGCGACTCCTGCGCATGCCCGCGTTCAACGGCACTTTCGACAATCCGGCGCAAGGTCTCCATCAATCGGTTGTAGGCGGTGCGGACCTGTGTACGGGCTCGCGCGAGCTCGGGCGACGCGCGGTCGAGTACGTCGCCTTCATCGGAGAGACAGTGGCGGATTGCCCGGACGATTCCGGGGCAAGGATCCAATACCTGTGCGCGCCCGCCTAGGATCGGGACCTCATGCGCGACGCGCACGATGGACCCGCGCACGTACGTAACACCCTCCAAGACGTCGGCGATGTCGAGCAGAGCCGACGGCTCGGCGACAGCACCAAGCCGTGCGGAGCCGGCCGTCGCCCGCACATCGCGCGCTCCGCGGACAATAAAGTCCGGCACCAGCGTGAGAAGGCGGCGCGCTTCAGTCGTTTCCGAAAGCGCATGCTGTACGGCAAGGCGTGACGCCGTTGGCTCCGCGCCAAGCGCCAGTTCTCGGCTCACCGAGAACAACGTGTACGCGGCGACTTGATCGCGAACCTTGCCGAACTCGAGTGTCGTGAGGGCGCGCCGGTCCATACCCCCTCCCGAGGCGATTGCCTAGCGGGAGAGTGTAGGGGTATCTGCGATGCGCACCAATGGGGCGCCGTCGACGGGTCTACAGGGCCAGGTCAAGCACCCTCCAATCGACGACGCCGCCTTCACCTACAAAGCCCCTTCCCGTATCCCCTCTCCGATTGGGCAGGGAACGAGGGGATCAGGCCTCGTCGACGAAGGACCCCCCGCTACCCCCCCCTTTGTGACGGGGGACGAGTTCAGGGCAGCGCCGAGATCGATACGGTGACGGCGTCGTCGTCGCCGACCTCGACGCTGAGTGTGCCGGCACGAGTGACGCCGACCAGGTCGCGTGCGGCCTCGCGGAGTCCATCGCAAATGGCCACGGGTGCACGGACGACGATATGTCCTAGTGGGGCGGCTACGCTGAGCTTCCGGTCCGACTTCCACCGGCGAACCGCGTCAGTTACCTCGAGGATGGCGTTACCAACGGCCACGGAGTGTTCGTTGCCTGACGTCCAAGCAGCGGAAGGCTCGGGCCACCGTGATACGTGGACAGACCCGTGGCCATCGGATTCCGCGAATGCCCCCGTGTAGACGGCGTCGGTGACGTGCGGGATGAACGGCGCAAGCAGCTTGGTGACTGTAAGGAGCGCATGGTGCAGCGTGTAATGCGCACCCGGCGACTCGCCATCGTATAGGCGGGCTTTCGCGATTTCCAAATAATTGTCGCAGAGGTCGGTCCAAAAGAACTTCTCCACCTCGATGCGTGCGGCGGCGAACTCATACTGCGCCAAGTATTCGGTAGCGCGTCCGATGGTGTCCGCAAGCCTGGCGAGTAGCCAGCGGTCTGTTGGATTGAGTTCGGAGACCGGGGCTTCAGCAGGCGGAGCGTACCCCTCAAGAAAGCCGCTGCCGAAGCGGACGGCGTTCCAGAGCTTCGTCACGAGCTTGCTGCCGTTCCGGAACACCTCCTCCGATAGCGAGGTGTCTCCGCCGGTTCTGACAGAAGAAGTCCAGTAGCGGACTGCATCGGCCGAGAACTGTTCGAGCATCGCCGTCGGGTCCTCGGCAGCCTTGAGCTTGCTTTTTGAGATCTTCTTGCCAGATGGGTCGAGGGCGTGACCTGAGATCAGGACGTCGGTCCACGGGATCTCACCGGTCAGGTAGACGCTGCGCACGATGGTATAGAAGTCCCACGTTCGGATGATGTCGTGCGCGTTGGGGCGGAGCGACATTGGCCGGAACCGTGCCTCGAAGTCTTCCGCACTCATCCCGAACGGTTCCACGAGTGTCGCGCAGATCTGTGGCGTGAGTGAGGACGTCGCCCACGTATCCATGACATCCGGATCGGGCACGAACCAGTCGTCGCCGGAGGAACCGCATGCGGGACAGGCAGTCACCGGCGGGGGCGTGTCCTGTGGGTCAACCGGAAGCATCTCCGGTGTCGCCGTGACGACATGGTTGCACGCACGGCAGTACCACACGGGAAAGGCCACACCGTAATACCGCTGTCGCGTGATGTTCCAGTCCCAGTTCAGTCCCTCGATCCACGTCTCGTATCGCGTCCGCATGTGGTCCGGGTGCCAACTCATGCGGCGCCCGGCGTCAATCCACTGCTGCTTGCGATCAAGGAGGCGGATGAACCATTGGCCAGCAAGCAGGTACTCAATCTCAGTCCCGCACCGTTCGTGGACCCCAACGACATGCTCAATTGCTCGTTGCGCGCGAACGAGCCCTGACGCCGCAAGGTCTTCCAACACGCGCGACCTGGCCTGCTTGAGGGTTAGCCCCTGATACGGGCCGGCCACCTCGTTCATCCGCCCCTCGGCGGTGACTGCAATCTTCAGATCCAAGCCGTGGTCACGCCACCACCCGACGTCGGTGACGTCGCCAAACGTGCAGCACATGACGGCGCCAGTGCCCTTTCCCGGGTCCGCGTGCTCGTCGGCAAGGATGGGCACACGAGCTCCAAAGATCGGCGTCGTCGCGTACGAACCCACTAGGTGCCGGAAGCGGTCATCGCCGGGGTTCACGAACACGGCGACGCATGCGGCCAAGAGTTCGGGCCGGGTCGTCGCAATCAGGAGCTCCTTGCCATCGTCAAGTGCGAAAGGAATTGTTGAGAACTGCGACGGCACGTCGGCCTTGTCATCGACCTCGGCTTGCGCGACTCCAGTTCGGCACGTGGTGCACCAAAGCGTCGGTGCCTCCTGCCGGTAGGCAGCACCACTGGCGTGGAGGTGCAGGAACGCGCCCTGCGAGACCTTCCGAGATCGCTCGTCGATGGTGGAATATCGCAAGCGCCAGTCAACGGAGAGCCCAAGACGCTTCCAAAATCGCTCGAACTGCTCCTCGACTTCATGGGAAAGGCCAAGGCATGCCTCGATGAAGGCACGACGACCGATATCGCGGGCGCGCACGCCTCGGTTGTTTTCAGTGAAGACTTCAGTGGGTAACCCGTTGTCATCAAAACCGAACGGGTAGAACACGTTCCGGCCACGCATGCGGTGGAACCGGATCATGATGTCGGCTTGGGTGTAGGAATACACGTGGCCGACGTGGATGCGCCCGGACACGGTCGGGGGTGGCGTGTCAACGAGGTAGGCGTCGCCGGGGTGACCTGGATCAAAGTGATAGACGCCGGACTCATCCCATGTCGCCTGGATTGCGGGCTCCATGGTGCGGAAATCGTACTTCGGGGGGAGGGCTGGCATGGCGTCCGCTCCTGGGGCGAAGAGTCGACCTGCCCCGGTCGGGCACGCCGGCGTGAGTATAGTGAAGCGCCTTGTCGCCCCCGGCCCGAGGGGTCCACGTCGTGGGGTCGCATTCGCCCCTTCGATCAACGAATCGGGCCCTGCCTCAATGCTGCGAAACGAGGTGATGGCGATGTCCGTTGCGCACCCTCAGGCCATGGCTGTCGGCGATGGCATCTTCCGCATCCCGTGCCCGTTCGACGTCGACGGTGTGGTTCACCTTTACTACATCGAGGCCCCGGAGCCGGCACTCATCGACACTGGTGTTGCGACCACTCCGCATGCCCAGCTTGCATTGGCCCTGCGAGGTGTTGGATTAGATCTTGCATCGGTCCAACACATCCTGACCACGCATGGTCACTGGGACCACATGGGCGGACATGCTGCGATGCGGGCGATCGCGCCGCACGCAACCATTCACGTCCACCCAGCGGACGCCTACCTGCTGGATCGTCTCGAAGCCCATACGTTCGGCTATATCACCTACATGCCCCGTGCGCTCGGGGATGCTCAAGAGCTTGCGTCGGTCACCTCAAAGATTGCCGAGAATATCGTAGTGCCGGTGCGTGCAGACAACCTTGTTCTCGACTCCAACACAATTAGCCTTGGAGGCGGGCGCGCCGTTCGCGCCGTTCACGTACCTGGCCACTCACGCGGGTCAATCGCCTACTACCTGGAAGATGCCAAGACTCTGTTCACTGGGGACGCGATTCAGGGCATGGGGGGTGGTCCAGGTCGTCTCCCGCTCGTCTTTGACGACGCGCGGGCGTATCGGGCGACCGTGTTGCGAGTTGCAAATCTCGCGCCGGACCGGCTTTGCCTCGGGCACGCATTCCACGGGTTACCCGGAGGGTCAGGCACCGACCCAGTGCGTCAAGGACCAGTCGCGCGGACCTTCCTGGAGGAGAGCGGCCAGGCGGCGAAGGCCGTTGAGGAAGCGATGAGGCGGGCACTTGCAAACGGCGACCCGGGATTCATTGCGGCTGCACGCATCGTTCTTGCCGCGCTTGCCGACGACCTTGGCGTGGCACGTGACCAAGAAGGTCTGAATCGTCGCGCAATTCCAACGCTGCACGCGTTCTATCGCGAGCAGGTGGGTGCGCCCCCACCGGTCTAGGCGCTAGGCATTCGCGCTCTGACACCAAACTTGATCACTCGGACCCCGTTCGCGCTAGTCGATCGCATTATGGAGGCCCACGGTTAGTGGTCGTGCGCGTCGTCAGGCCCGTGGCGGTGGCCCCCGTACATCCACTCATCCTTGACGCGCGGGCGCATCAAGCCCATTAACTCGTCTTCCAGCGTGCGGTACTCGTGTTCTGCCGCCGAAAGTTGCTCGCGCAACTCGTCCGGGATTGGCTCGCCTCGTTCCGCGAACGCATGGGCCGCTTCCCGAAGCGGGTACCAAACTCGCCCTGCAGCGGCAATGTCGCGCACAACGCCGGCGCGCCGCTCCCGCAGCGAGAGCACCTCGCCGGTTTCGGGATCCTTCGTGGTCTTTTCGAGGTCGCGATAGTCGGCATCGCTCGGCCGTGCCATGGTGTCCATCCTCCTTACGCACGTGCACGTTTGGGTGCGACCGGGTGCGCGAGCTGCGTTCGTTCCGGCGCTATACGCCAGATAGGTATGCCACGGTCGTGCCGACGAGAAGGTCAACGCCGATAGGCAAGCACGCCTCGTCGATGTCGAAGCGGGGTGAGTGTCCCGGACCGTTGATGCCCTTCTCGGTGTTTGCGCTGCCAACGCGGAAGTAACAGCCTGGAACTGCCTCAAGGAAGTAGGCCATGTCGTCGCCCCCCAAGCTCGCTTCATGCACCACGACGTTGGCGTCGCCGACAACTCCAGCAGCTACCTGACGCACGATTGCAGTGACGTGCGGATCGTTGACCGTCGGGGGATACGCGCCGCCGTCCCATTCCACCACGGCGCTTCCGCGGTTCGCGGCGGCGACACTCGCGGTGACCTCCTCAACACGGCGACGGAGGTATGTGCGCACTTCAGGGTCGTACGTGCGCAGGGTGCCACGCATCTCGCACGAATCCGCGATGACGTTGCCCGCAGTCCCTGCGTGGATCGCGCCGATGGTCAGAACGCCTGGTTGCGCCGGGGATTTCTCTCGCGTGAGCAGCATGTGCAGTGACGGGATGACCTGCGCTGCGATAGCGATCGGGTCGACGGACAGGTGCGGACGAGCGGCATGCCCGCCCTTCCCGCGGATCGTCAGCACGAAGCCGTCGGTCGCTGCGGTGACCGGGCCAGGTTGGGCGGCGACCTGGCCGACCTCAATGGTGTTCGCAAGGTGAATGCCGATGGCCGCGTCGACCTTCGGGTCAACGAGCGCCCCTGCAGCGATCATCGGAGCGGCGCCCCCATCGGTCTCCTCAGCCGGTTGAAACGCAAAGACGACGTCGCCGGGCAGGTTGGCGCGTCCGCGGGCAAGGACGCACGCGGCGCCGACCGCCATCGCCACGTGTCCGTCGTGGCCGCAGGCGTGCATCTTTCCCGGGGAGGTTGAAGCGTGCGGGCGTCCGGCAGTCGCCTCGTTGATGGGCAGGGCATCCATGTCGGCACGTATCAACATGGTCCGCCGGCCGCTCGCAGGTGGTGTGGCGCCCCCACGCAAGACCGCAATGACCCCAGTTTTCGCGACGCCCTCGCGCACCTCAAGACCGGCATTGCGGGCGAGCTCCGCGATGCGTCCGGCGGTGCGTACCTCCTCCCACGCAAGTTCAGGGTGCATGTGAAGGTCACGCCGGAGTTCCAAGACGAGACGATCATCGTTGGGCGTGCGGGAGAAATGGCTATCCATCAGGCGAGTGTAGACCCTGTCACCGGGCGCGACACCCACTCTGGGGCGGGCACCGTGACCGACACGACGCCTGGAGCGGCGCGAGCCTCAAGTGGTGCGAAGCCTGCATTCGTACCGTCGACGTGAACGGGGAGGCGATCGTCGTCGGACTCTACGAGCACATGTTTGCCTCGCAAGAGCCGGAACGCGGGGTGCGCGACGTGGCCTCCATGGTAAACGGACGGGAATAACCTGAGCGCCTCGAACCGGCCGATATCACCGATGATCGCCACGTCGAGGCAGCCATCGGTCGGGTCCGCTCCAGGTGCGATCCGAAGTCCGCTTCCGTATGTCGACGTGTTGGCGACGGTGACCGCAAAGGCCGGGCCTTCGTGGGCCACCTTGCCGTCAACGGTCACGCGCATCCTTCGTGAGCGCCAGGTGAGCAATCCCGTCACGGCACCAATCGCGTACGAGAGCGTTGGGGGCCGGACGCGCGACCTGGACCGAACTTCCGTCACGTGCGCATCCAGGCCGGCGCCGGACGCCTGCAAGCTGGTCTTCCCATTCACTACCGCCACATCGAGGCGGTAGGTGGGCGCGGCAAGAAGTTGGCGGATGGCGTGCGCGATCGCAACCGGGCCTGCGCGCAGTCGTCCGATGCCGAACACTCGGGCGAGGTCGTTGCCGCCGCCGGCCGGCAGGATGCCGAGCGTGACGTCAGTGCCTGAGAGCGCCCCTGCGACTTCGCCCGCGGTACCGTCGCCTCCCACTGCGACCACAATCGTCGCCCCGGCCTCGATTGCGTGTCCCGCCAGTTCGGTGGCGTGCCCGGGATATTTGGTGACATGCACCGGACCGCCGAAACCGGCGGCTCCAGCCGCCAAGGCAAGGTCGGCGATTACCGCGCCTGCCCGCCCGTGGCCGGCGACCGGATTCACGACGTAGGCAAGCGCCGGTCTCACTCCGCCCGCGTCTGCCCGGACGTCGGAAGCCATCAACTACCCCGCAGCGGAACTGACGAACTGCACCGTGCCGTCAGCGTCGACCGACTTCACGTGACCCGGCCCACGTTCGGGAATGTCGAACAGAGATACGGCGACAGAGATTTCGTGGGTCGCACCCGGTTCGATCCACCGGGCTGTGCCTGCTTCGATCGCGCCGAGAAGGCCGTGACCCGGCCACGACGAATGCGGTTCAACTCCCATGACGTAGGCGCGCCCATACCACGGGTAGTCCTTCCCGCCTCTGAATTCCTGCCAGAGCCAGAGACATGGAAGGACGGAACGTGGCCATGAAACGGCCACTCCAAGGCCGGTCTGCGGACTTTCGAGGGCGTACCACCCGTCGTCCAGATCGAGAACATAGCCCATGTCGGCGGTGCCAGCGTTTGGTCCGGGCACCAAGCTCACATCGACCGTGCCACCGCCCGGTGTCGCAGCCAGTGGCCACGTAGACCGTACGTGAGGTGCCACGCGAGCGGTTCCCTGGGCGTTCCCCACGTCAGCGAGATACGTGGCGGCGGGGACGGTAAGCCGCGTGCCGTCGCCAAGGAACGGTGCACCGTACGCCGG
>CAILQO010000284.1 GCA_903836285.1 uncultured Chloroflexota bacterium | reverse complement strand
GTGGTGGCGCTTTGGGGCTGGTGGGAGGTGGCTGCGACGATCCGGACGGGGGACGTGGCCCTGGATCTCGCGCGGCCGATCGACTACCTGGGCTACTGGTTCGCGCGGGATGCGGGCCGGGCGACGTGGTTTCTCGCATTCCGCGCGGTGCCGATCTTCCTGGTCGGGGCTGCGACCGCGGGCGTCCGCTGGCCGCACGCTCCCCTCACGACGTGGCCGCTCTTCGTGGCAAGCCTCGGGTTGGCCGTGGCGACGAGCTTCGCATGGCGGTTCCTGCTCAACCTGATGGCGTTTGTGCTGGTGGATTACCGGGGAGTGGCAAGCCTCGGCTTGGTCACGACGACCTTCCTGTCGGGCTTCCTGGTGCCGCTGGCGTTCTTCCCGCCGTGGGCGAGGGTGGTGCTGGAGTACCTGCCGTTCGCGGCCATTGTCGAGGTGCCGGCAACGGTCTTCCTGGAGCTGGCCACCGGGTCGGGGTTGGCACGCATCCTTGCGGTGCAGGCCGCGTGGGCGGTGGCGATGCTGGGGCTGGCACGGGGTGGGGCCGCGTGGGCGACGCGTCGCGTGGTGGTGCAGGGCGGATGAGCGGGCAGGTCCGGGATGCGGGTGGTCGTGTCGCCGGGCCGGTGCCGTACCGGTCGTTGCCGCGGTTGTATGCGCGATTGGCGGGTGCGACCGTGCGCAGTCAGCTGCAGTACCGGTGGTCGTTTGCGCTGTATGCGCTGGGCGTGTTCGGCGCGAACGGGTTTGAGTTCCTCGCGCTGCTGGTGCTGCTTGGGCAGGTGCCATCGCTGGGTGGGTGGTCGGCGCCTGAGGTTGCGCTGCTGTGGGGGATGTCGACGATGTCGTTTGCGGTGGCGGAGGCGTTTGGTGGGGGCTTTGAGAAGCTGCACATGGTCGTGCGGGCGGGGGCGTTTGATCAGGTGCTGGCTCGCCCGCTGCCGGTCTTCTTCCAGGTGATGACCTCGCAGGTGGAGGCGCACCGGGCGGGTCGCCTGGCGCAGGGGCTGGTGGCGGTGGCGTTTGCGGTGTCGGGCGGATCGCTGCCGGCGTGGGGGGCGGACGAGGTGGCGCGGCTGCTGGGGGCGGTGCTCTCGGGGGCGGTGATCTTCTTTGCGACCTTCGTGATTGGGGGGGCCTGGGCGTTTGTGACGGTGGATGCGAGCGAGGTGGTGAACGCTTTCACGTACGGGGGGGCAACGCTGGCGTGCTCGCCGCTGGACCTGCTTGCGGTGCCGGTGCGCCGGGCGGCGACGTGGGTGTTCCCGCTGGCGTTTGTGAACTACGTGCCGGCGCTGGCGATATTGC
Organism: uncultured Chloroflexota bacterium; assembly: GCA_903836285.1. Lineage (GTDB taxonomy): Bacteria > Chloroflexota > UBA11872 > UBA12225 > UBA12225 > CAILQO01. The sequence goes on along the minus strand of CAILQO010000284.1, from coordinate 3,567 downwards.
ACCGACCGGACGCGGCGGGGATCCTGCCCCTTTCGATTGACCCATCCGGGCCGCTGGCAACGCTGCTGGTGCCGGCGGTGGCGTTGGCCTACTTGGGCGTCGCGTCGCTGGCGTGGCGGGCGGGGCTGCGCCGCTACCAGGGGGCAGGGTCGTGACAGGCGCGCCCACCATCGAGGTGCACGGGCTGCGCAAGGCGTTCCGTCGCAAGGCGTCGCGCCCTGGCGTGCTGGGGGCGCTGCGAGGCTGGTTGCCGGGCGACGTGGATGTGGTGCCGGCGGTGCGGGAGGTGTCGCTGCGCGTCGGGCGTGGCGAGCTGGTGGGGGTGCTTGGCCCGAACGGTGCGGGGAAGAGCACGACGGTAAAGATGCTCACGGGCATCCTCTGGCCGGACGGGGGGGAGGCGCGCGTGCTTGGCCTAGTGCCGTGGCGGTCGCGGCGGGAGCTGGCACGGCGGATTGGGGTCGTCTTCGGGCAGCGGACGCAGCTGTGGTGGGACCTGCCGTTGCGGGACTCGCTGGACCTGCTGCGCCACGTGTACGGTGTGGCGGCGGCGCGCTTTGCGGGGAACCTGGCGGCGTATGGGGAGCAGCTGGGGCTAGGGGAGTTCCTGCACGTGCCGGTGCGCCAGCTGTCGCTGGGGCAGCGGATGCGGGGGGAGTTGGTGGCGGCGCTGTTGCATGACCCGGAGGTGCTCTTCCTGGATGAGCCGACCATCGGGTTGGACGTGGTGGCGAAGGGCCGCATCCGGGACGTGCTGCGGGGGCTCGTGGCGGATCGGGGGGTGACGGTGCTGCTGACGACGCATGACATGGCGGACGTGGCGAGCCTGTGCGACCGGATCGTGCTGATCGACCACGGGCAGGTGGTGCACGACGGGCCGCTGGCGGGGGTGCGGGCGCGCTTCGGGCGGGAATGCACGCTGGTGGTGGACCTTGCGGAGGAGGCGCCGGAGCCGCTTGGGGCGCTGGTGGTGCCGGGAGCGCGGGAGGTGCGGGCGCGGGGCCGGCGCCGGTGGCTGGAGTTTGACCGGTCGATGACGTCGGCGAGCGACCTGGTGGCGGCGGTGGCGTCGCGCTATCCGCTGGCGGACCTGGCCATCGAGGAGCCGGGGATCGAGGAGGTCATCGGCCGGATGTACGCGGCGGGGTCCGGGGCGGCGCGAGGATGATCGCGGGGGGCGTGCGGGAGGCGGTGTCGCCGGCGTGCCCCTCATGCGGGCCGGGGACGGTGACGGTGCGGATTGCGTACGAGAAAGCCCCCACGAATCTTGATCGACCTCCCCCGCCGAGTACAACCTCCTACGGAGGCGCTGCGCTACGGATTGCGATGCGGGAGAGGGGCTACCTGCCCAACCCCTCTCGGGTGCGAACCTCACGGCTGGCCTGGGCGTGCAGCGTGGCGGGCTTGCTGGTGGGCACGGGGGCGTGCGCGGCGATCCTGGTGGCGAACGCGGCGCACGCGGCGTCGGGTGTCGCTCCGGTCCTTGCCCCGGCGCCGCTGTACGTGGTGCTCGTGGCAGTGGCGTTTGGCCTGGCGGCGATCGTGGCGGAGTGGCTTCCGTCACTGGCAGGCGCCGCGCCGCCCCGCGTCGGTTCCCCCCGCGCCGCGGTGGTGCCCGTGGTGCCTGGGCCAGTGATCGCGCGGTGCGCGGCGTGCGGGTCGGTCTTTGGCGACCGGGGGGTGCGCACTGGTGGGGTGGCTGGGGCATCGGGGAGGTGGTCGCCGAGCGTGAATTGAGCGTGGGTGATTGGGTGCCGTCGCGGTGAAGGCGTCACGGGAAGTCCTTTGTGTGAAGGCCCCCTCCCCCGCGGCGGCGGGCGAATACGACCTCCTACGGAGGCGCTTCGCTACGGATTACTAAGGGCTATGGGCTCCCCAGCATCGCGCTGGCGATCGCGGTGTGGCGCGCGACGAGTGGGGCTTCGTCGAGCGTCTGCAGGCGGCCATCGCGGACGATGATGCGCCCTTCCACGATCGTCAGGTCGACCTCTTGCGGCGCACAGAACAGCAATGCCGCGACCGGGTCGTGGCCAGCCCCCGCGTAGGCGAGCCGCCCCGTCGCCATCGCAAACAGGTCCGCGCGCTTACCGACCTCGAGCGAGCCGATGTCGTCGCGCCCGAGCACCTGCGCCCCGCCACGCGTCGCCATCCGCAGCGCCGTCCGGGCGGGCATGAGGTTCGCCGGCATGTCCGCATGGGTTCGTGCCACCGCCGTCGCCAGGCGCGCGAGGAGCATGGCCTGCCGGGCTTCCGCGAGGAGGTGGCCGCCGTCGTTGCTCGCGGAGCCGTCGACGCCGAGACCGACCGGCACGCCCGCCGCGAGGTAGGCCTCGATGGGCGCGATGCCGGACCCGAGGCGCATGTTGGACGTGGGGCAGTGGGCGACTCCGGCGCCGGCCAAGGTGGTGACCTCTTCCTTTCGGACGTGCACGGCGTGGGCAAACCACACGTCGGGGCCGACCCAGCCGAGGCGCTCCATGTACGCCACGGGGCGGTCGCCGCTGGTCGCGATGCAGAACGCCTCTTCGTCGACGGTCTCGGCAAGGTGCGTGTGCAGATGGACACCGTACGCGCGGGCGAGGTGGGCGGCCTCGCGCATCAGCCCCTCGGTGACGCTGAACGGCGAGCAGGGCGCCACGACGACGCGGGTCATCGCGCCGGGGGCGGGATCGTGCCAAGTCTCGATGAGGCGGCGGGTGTCGCGCAGGATGGCGTCTTCGTCCTCGACGACGGCATCTGGGGGGAGGCCGCCCTTGCTGTGCCCGAGCGACATGGCGCCGCGGGAGGCGTGGAGGCGCAGGCCAACCGTACGCGCGGCGTCGATCTGGTCGTCGAGGCGCGCACCGTTCGGGAAGAGGTAGAGGTGGTCGGCGGCGGTGGTGCACCCGCTGCGGGCCAGCTCGGCGAGGCCAACTTGGGTGGAGACGCGCACGGCCTCCGGCGTGAGCCGCGCCCAGATGGGGTAGAGGGTGCGCAGCCACGTGAACAGGTCGGCATCCTGCGCGGCGGGGACGGCGCGCGTGAGCGACTGGTAGAGGTGGTGGTGGGTGTTGACGAGGCCGGGGGCGACGACGTGCCCACGCAGGTTGAGGACGCAGTCGGCGGTGGTCGGGAGCGCGTGGGTGGGGCCAATCGCCTCGATGACGCCGTCGCGGGCGAATAGGGCGGCGTCGGGGATCTCGGTGCCGGCGTCGTCCATGGTGACGAGGACGTCGGCGTGGGTGATGAGCAGGGTTGACATGCCCGGGGATTGTGCCGTGAGGGGGAGGCGGGTCTCGGCCATGCCGGGGCGCGAGGGCCTACCCCCGGCCCCCTTCCCTGCGAGGGGGAAGAGAGGTTGGAGAGCGACCGGAGGACGGCGAGAACGTACGCGGGCTGGGCCGGTGCGGGCGCCGCGCGGGCGGACAGAATGCATTGCGCGCGGCGCGCCGCATCACCAGTCTCAATCTGGTGTGTGGCCTCAGTACACGTGACGGAAAAGGCTTGCGGCGCCGCATGGCTTGATGGAATGCGAATCGCGCGGCGGCGGGAGAGCAGATAGCCCGTCTCCCGTCGCAACGGGGGGAG
>CAILQO010000283.1 GCA_903836285.1 uncultured Chloroflexota bacterium | reverse complement strand
GATACGGAATGTCGGACTCGCCGGCGAAGATGCTGACGTTGCTTCGTTTCGAAGGACCCTCAGGCGGAACGTTCCGAGAACGGTGTCAGTTGACGACCCAACGGATATGGGCTGCGCCGCTTGTGGGTCCATCCCGTCAGCAAGCGTCACGCCCACGTCCAAGTCGACCTCGCCGAGCGTGTACGACCCAGATGCAACTTGCTTGTACCGGTTCGCCTTGGTGGTTGTGGCGGTTCCATTGATGGTCGCGGGAACCGTGACCACGTCTGACGCTGCCCCGTCTGCGATGGGAGTACGACCGTTGGCGGCGACGAGCTGGTAATCCGCCGTGTCGAAGTCAACGTACACGGCGTAGCCAAACGTGCCGGTAGACGCATTTGCGCGCGCGACGACGTCGATTTTCAGAAGGTCCCCCACCCGCAGGTCTGCACCCGGAGCGCTCTGATTCGTCACGCTAAGACTGAGACTGACGGGGCAGTCGGCAGACGCTGAATTTCCGCCTGACCATCCCGCGTCGCTTCCTTGCCATTCCACCGGCGACGCTGGTACGCACGGTGATGGGCCGGTGCCTCGCCCGCGGACGATTGTGTTCGAGCGAACGCCTGCGATGGTGGCGGCACGGACGGCCACCGGCGTGGCCACGATCGCGTTCACCGTGGCCGACGGCGTCGCGACAGTCGTTGCCTCAGAAGTCGCGACCGGGGTGGCGACCGGCGCGGCGACATCGGCCGCCGCTGGCACCCACCCGATGACGAGGCCGACCACCAAGGCGAGGATCGCCCCGATGGATTGCCATCCCACACTCTGGCTCGTCGCGCGGGTCGTTAACCTGGGCTGCCTCATGCCGGTCGCTCCCGTGCCCAAGCTGCTGGGCACCGTGTCGGGGACGCACTCCGCGTCTCCCCGCGTCTTCATCGTGCTCATGCCGGGCGCACCCGGGCGTCCGCTTGTGTTTGAGCGCGCCTTGCTCATCGCGACACCGCCCCACGCACCGCCAATCCGTCCACCTGGGCCGAACTGACCGGGATCACGTTTGCCCAGGTCTCGGTGAAGTGGTCGCGTTGGGTGGCGAACGCCTCGGCTGTGACGTACCTGGCGGTGCCGGACGCATCCACCTCGTAGAGGTCGCCCTGTCGGGTGCCGTCGAGTACCCAGAGCAGGGCCCCCGGGGCGGCGCGCGCCAGCTGGAACTGCATGATGGTTTCCTTGGTGAAGGCGAGCCCACCTGTCTCGATGGCGGCCCAGTTGACGCACCCCGCCTGTTCCGGCGTGACCCACGCGAGGACGCCACCCGGTTCCACGCCGAACGTTGCGCCGGCGATGCCGACGTCCTGCAGGCGGATGTACGTCCGGTGGCGTGCGATGGGGCAATAGGCGTCGGGTTCGGTCGTGGCAAGGCCGGTCCGCAATTCGACCGCCGTGCGCCCGGGGACGGAAACGGTGATCGTGCCCCGTGCACGGTCCTCGGTGACCAGGCGTGAAGCGGGCAAGGCTGCGCGCGGACCGGAAGCAGGTGGACTGGATGCCGACGGGGCAAGGGAGGATGGACGCGGACCAGACGCCGTCAGGCTGGGTGTGACCGGCATTCGCGCGACGCCGGTGCCGGCCTCGATTGCCCCGGAAGGTGCCGGCGGGCCGATGATCGGGTCGACCGGGGTGCCGGGCGCATCGAGGTCGATCACCTTCACGCCGGTCGCGGACGCATCTACCTCGAGCCAGACTGACGCACCTGACGTACCAACCGGCGCGCCGTCCGGGCCGACAACCACCGACGCGAAGGCCCCAGTCCCGGCGGGAACGATCGTGAGCGCCGGGCTGGATCCCGTGCCCGGCGCTTTGGGCACCCGCACGAGGATCGTCCCGAGGCGCCCCTCGCCGGTTGCCCCACCGGACCCTTGGCCGATCTGGCGCCCGAACGCTAACTCGACGAGGCCGCTGACGGCGTCGACGGCCCGGCGCAGGACGACCGGGAGGGGGCTTGCACCTGCCTCTGAGATGACGGAATCGTGGTCGGCCGGGAGCCCTTTGGCATCAACTACGCGGTACCCGTCCCCGGCGCGCAACACGACCTGTGCGGCGTCCACCGGCGTCCCGGCGGCCAGGCGCAACTCAATCGGCACGATCACCCCCGGCGCCACCGGCCTATCGGGGCCACTCAGCCAGATCCCGGTCACCGGCCGCGCGGTGCGCACGCGCACGGCTGCGGTACGCATTCGCAGTGCCGTCACGGTAGCGACCGATACTCCACCTTCCATGTGAATTGAGACGGTGCGCGTGTCGTCGCCGGGGGCGGTTGGCGCCGTCGTGAGGGCGCGCGCGAGGAAGGTCGGGTCGGTGGCGCCGTCGACCAGGTCCAGTTCGCGGACTTGCACTGCGGCGGAACCGGCAGGTGCATCACCCCTCGCCACCAGGCGCACAACCGGCCGGAAGTCGATACCCGTGGGCAGGCCGGCCTGGGCGGCGATGGCAAACGTTGTGATCCCGTCGGTGGTCGTGCAGGTGGCACCCGTCGGAGCCGCGCACCCGTCGGTCGGGGCAACTGCCAGACGGGTGGCGTCGTACAACACCGCGAGTCGACCTCCGGTGACCTTCACGTTGGCGGCTGCATCGAGGCTGACGGTGGCGTCGATGCCTGCTGCCATGGCCTCAGTTGCAGGCCGGTCGACCAGTTGGAGCGAAAACAGGACGTCGGGGTTGACCACGATCGTGGAAGTGACCGACGGCGACCGGTACATCGTCGGTTGGCCCGCGGCGTCGGCACCGGTTGCCTCGATCAGGACGGCGGTGAGGTTGGCAGTGCCGGCGCTGGTTGGGCCCAGGGCGAACGCCCCGACGGGAATCGGTGCCGCGCCGGACGCGCCACCGACCGGCACGACTGATAGCGTCACGCGCGAGGCGCCGTCCGGCGTGCAGGTCGTCCCCGCGGGCGCAGCTTGCGGGCAGGAGAGGCCGAGCCGGGTGTCGGCCGTGACGCTGATCCGGGCGCGCGTGAGCACCTCGCTCGACGGGATGGAGATGGCGAACGTCGTAGTTGACGCCGCGGCGACGGCGAGGTGCGTCGGCAATGCCGGGTCGGGTCCGATCGTTGCAAGGGTGACCGGCCCACGGACGGCGTAGTTCCGCGCCAGGAGGCTGAAGTCGAAGGCATCGACGTAACCGGATTGGTTGAAGTCGGCGGTGTCCACGGTTGGATCAGTCGTTGGAGCCGTCGCGTACGTCGTTGCGAGCACCACGAAGTCGCCAATGTTGATCGCGTCGCTGCGGTCGGCATCCCCTTCGAGCAAGGTGACTGGGCCGGGCAGGGCGCCGTCGTTCACGCCGGCGAGGAGGGTGACCCGGGCCACGCGCGCCCCGAGCGACGACCGTCCCTTCACGAAGAGGTCGTACGTGCCCGGGTCGAGGTCCGGCAGGGTAACGCTGGCATTTGCCCCACCTGTCGCGCCCGGGGTGCTGGCTGAGGTCGCCGCGTAGCGCATCGTCCCGGATGCCGCGCCGGCCACCATGGCCGGGGGCATGGTGCTTGCGCGGCGCGTCGCCGGGACGGTTGTTCCCGGTGCCGCGAGGAACGACTCGACCAGTTGCGCGAAGCGGCCCGGTGGGTCGGCGGCGGTGCGGCCTTGCAGTCGCAACGGCACTGCGAACGACGCCGGCTTCTGCCTCGTGACCATTGGAAGGAAGTCGAGCGAACCGTCGGTGCCGGCAGGCGCCGCGTCGTGCAGGTTGCTGGCGAAGCGCGATCCTGCCTGCGTCAGGGAAGTTGTCGTGCCGATCGTCAGGAAGAGCGGTTCGGTGATCGACGTAAACGTCGAGGTGGCGATGGCAAGTCGGACCCGTGCCACCGGCGACGCAACCTGCATCGCCGGCGTTCCCGCGGCGACACGCGCCCGCACCGTGAAGGTGGTGGACGCACCCGAAGTCATTGAGGTCACCGCCGGGTCGGTGGGGCTCGGCCCATCGGCGACCAGCCCGGGCGCGATCAGGTGGTTGTCACCCGGCGCCAAGGTCACGCCAGGAGGGAGGTCCACGTCGATGGCGACGCTGGCGACCGCTTGTGCGTCGGAAGGCCCTGCGAGGGCACGCACCTCGACGTCGAGGTATCGCCCGTCGGTCACCGTGAATGTCGGGGTTGTGGCGGACGCAAAGCTGAGGGGTGCAGGGCTGCCATCCGCCTGAGCGAGGGGCGAGCCGACCGCCGCAACCCCAACCCCGACCGAACCTCGCACGTCCAAAATGGTGGCCACGGTGACCGGCGAAACGGCGACAGGGAACCCCACCGTTGACTGGGGTGCTGGCAGGTCCAATGAAGCGTCGCCGATCTGCACCGATCCGAGGGTCATCTCCAAAGCGCCGCGGTTGAGCGCCCTGAAGTACAGGGTCGCGACCGTTACATCGGTGGCGTCAGCCAGGATCACGAGTGGGCCACCGTCCAGGTCGACGTGGACCGTGCCGGTTGACGCATCGACGGCGTGCACCGAACGGTTCGTTGGCGAGGTGCCAAGCGCGCCGCCGGCGAGGTCGGGCGTGAAGGTGCCTGAGGCGACAAACGGTGGTGGCGCGCCATTCGTGCCGGAGGTGGCACTGACGAGGCCAGCCGCGGTCGGTGAGTAGCCGATCGTCGCCCGGATGCTTCGGGCGTTGCGGACCGTGGTGGTCGCGTCGAGGGCGAGACGGACTGGCACGACGTCCCCGATGCGCCGGACGGTCCCCGCCGCCGGGGGCGCGACCACGAGACGTGCGCCGACCGTGGTCCGGCTGACGCCCAAGGTGGCCCCGACGACTGGGCCAAGGACGTTGAACCCACCGTCATCGGCATCGACCATCGCCACGAGGCCGAACCGGCCGCCGTCGGCCCCCGAGTCGCGCAAGGAGATGCTGAGGTTCGTGCCCCCCTCGGTGGGGTTGTTGCGGACCCGCAGGAACATCGATGCGATGACCTGCGGCGCCCCTTGGGTGAGGGTGACCGGTACGGAGGTGCCGCCGCCGGCTGGGAGTTCAACGCCCGCGTCGAGGCGCGCTTGCCCGCTCGCACTGCCGGTACCAACGACGGAGAAGGTGTTTCGCAGGATCGTCGCGTTCGCCCCAAACGTGCCACTGGCAACGTGGAAGGCCACGGCGTCGCGGTACTCGTTTGGCGCTGTCGGCGCGATCGCCACGCGACCGGCGGCGTCCGTGACCGGCACCAGTTCCGCCGCATCGAAGTCCACGGCAACCTGGACGGCATTGAACTGGATGGTGCGGGTTGTCTCAAGGGTGATGTCGGCGCGGACGACGTCGCCGACACGGAACGTGGTGGTGGCGGCGCTGAGATTCGCCACACCGACCGACATCGTCACGGGGCACTCGGTGGTCGGTTGCGTAATCGTCGCGGCGCAGGTGGTCGGGTTCCCTGTCGCTGCCGCTGTGCGGACCCCCCGCGCCTGCCATCGCCACGCAGGTAGCGCGGAACGAGTCACGGCGACGGGTACGGTCGGGGTGGCTGCGGGCGTAAGCAGGGCAGGGGTCGTTGCGGTGGCGACAGGCGGCGTGCCGGTGGGAGTTCCTGCAGTGATCGTGGGTGAGGTCGTCGTCGTCGCGACCTCGCCGGGTAGGCCAGCTGTGGCTGGCGTCGGGGTCGGAGCGAAGCCGGTGGCGAAGGCGGTCACACCTCCGTGCCCGATTGCCCAAGCGAACGCACAGGCGGCGAATGCCGTCTGTACGATCGAGGATCGGTTCAACCTCGCGTGGCGGGTGATGGCGTTCGTCCCTCGCGGAGACAATGCGATTCTCGGCGGTCCTTGCGGCCTTGCCCGGGTCGCTTGGGCAGGACACTGCGTCCTGAACCCGTCGGCAACACTCGGGCGCCATTGGCTGGAGCTAATGTGGCATCGAGGGGCCTAGCATACACGACGTCGGATATGCAACCACCCGGATGGGAACATCGTCCCCGTGATGATGGGACCGTGGCCCGAGCGGCCTCATGAGGTGGATCTGTCGGTGAAACGGCGGAGCCGGCTTGCGGTGGGTCGACGTCAAAACTCAGCATGGGGCATTGATCCTGACGCGTTGTGTCAAACGTCCACACCCCGGCGGTGGTCCCCCTACGACCTGTGGCCGATTGCCGGGCCGGCGTTGCGGTAGGGTCCGTCGCGCCGCACCTCGTACGTGCCCTGATGAACGCGTGTCGCTCCACTCATTGGGACGGGCCGGACGCATTGTGGTGGAACGGGTTACCCCCACCATCAACGAGAGGCCGTCCAAACGGTGCGAACCGTTCTCAGCGGAACATGCCGATTGTCTAACAAGATCGTCTGGAGGCGTGACGTCCGGCAACTGTCAGCCTCTTCCAGGCTGCCGGGAGGGGGGCGCGATACGCAATCCGTAAAACCCCCTCGCGCGCATGCTCGGACTAGCCGTTCAGGGCTTGAGCGCCATCGTCAACGAATCAGTCCGCACTGTCCTGACCGACGATGCCGTATCGCCTCTTGCTTAAATCGACCTCGCCTCCGGCGCGACGCAGTTCAACCGGGTGGTCAT
>CAILQO010000282.1 GCA_903836285.1 uncultured Chloroflexota bacterium | reverse complement strand
GTCGAGCCAACCAAGTGACGCCTGAGTGCGGGTGGCGTCCGGTTACGGGTTGGCCGGGACCAGCGACCGCCAAGCGACCCAAGTGAGGCCGCCGGCACGCACGGTCCACCCAATCGTTCGGATCCAGTTGGTCGCGACGAGTGATCGGTGCGCGTCGGCGTCGAAGCCTCGTCCAAGCCGGTCGTGCAGGGGCACTTGCACGAAGGCGGTTGATAGCCAAATCACTCCTACGATTGCCGCGCCGACCCACGCAAGCCAGATTGGCATCGCCGTCGGGCGATCGAACAGCAGTGTGATTGCAAGCAGCAGTTCCGCCCCCATGACCGGTCCGACGAGTGGCGTGATACGACTCGTGTGATCGGCCTCGAAGGCCGCGAATACTTCGCGCCCTACCGACGCGAAGAGTGGGTAGCCATCGACCTGAATCGTCCAGATGAGACCGGTAAGGAACCACGTTGTTCCCAGCGAGGCGAGCAGCAGGGCCGCGTGGTTCGCTGGCATCGCACCTACCGATGGCGTCTTGTCAGGCCCAGCGGGGCGACTGGTCGTCGTCGACGTAGACCCAAGGCCCACGCATCATCTGACCGAGCATCGAATGCAGGGTGGCGACCTCGCGACGTCGGGCGTGCAACTCCGCTTCGAGGCGGGCGTTCTCCGCGCGGAGGTCGGCAAGGTGTTCACGCAGCGACGTCACCTCAGGCGCATGCGATCCGGAATCGACCGCCTCCGCCGTTTGGCGTATGTCTTGCTTCGTCATCCGTCCCGTCCCTCGCGCCGCCCGGCCGCCGTCTCGCACGTCGGCCGCGCATGGCGTACCGAGTCACCAGAACGCGTCGCACATCGCATTGTTTCGTCGAGAGCCACTCGGACGGGCGGTCACCGGTGGTGGTGATGTCGCATCCGTGACATCACCGCACGGCGCATTGACGGCGACGGCGCGCAGTGCGACGGTTGCACCAGTGACGCGCGACAGAAGCGGGCGCGTCCTTCGATGAGGAGGCGCACACGATGGCCCAGACCGCCGAGACGATTTTCGACCTGTCCTACACCTCCAACCACGGGGAGCACGTCTCCTTGGCTGATCACACGGGCAAGGCCCTGCTCATCGTCAATACCGCAAGCAAGTGTGGGCTGACCCCCCAGTACGAGCGCCTGCAAGCGATTCATGCCGAGTTCCGCAACCGCGGCCTCGTGGTCATTGGTTTCCCGTGCGACCAGTTCGCGAATCAGGAGCCGGGCGACGACGCGACCATCGAGGAGTTCTGTCGCACGAACTACGGGGTTGACTTCGCCCTTTCCACGAAGGTGGACGTCAATGGTTCGGGCACCCATCCGGTCTTCTCTTTCCTGAAGGACAGGGCCGGGGGCTTCATCATCGACGCGATTAAGTGGAACTTCACCAAGTTCCTGGTCGCACCCGACGGCCGGACGGTCAAGCGGTATGCGCCACAGACGTCGCCAGACGACATCCGTGCCGACATCGAGGCGACGTTGCCGGCCACTGCTAGCTGATCCTCGCGCTGTGGGCTATGGGCACGCCGAGATTGCTGTGCTCAGCCAATCGCGGGCACGGTCACGATACGCCGATGCCGTTTGGGTTTTCCGCCCCCACACCTCGAAGCCATGCGGCGCGCCCGGCACCACGTCAAGCGTGACGGGCACGCCTCCTGCGGTCAGACGTCTGGCGTAGGCGAGGTCCTCTGCGAAGAACAGGTCGACGTCGCCGACACCAATCCATGCAGTGGGTAGGCCCGTCAAATCGTCTCGGCGCGCGGGAACGGCGTATCTCGGGGCAGTTGTGCCACCGGGTTCGCGGCCGAGGTATGCCCGCCACCCGAATCGGTTGAGGCGGTTGTCCCACACGAAGTGCTCCTGTGCATCGAGGTCCAGTTGTGCGGCTGTCCGGTCGTCAAGCATCGGGCAGAAAAGCCACTGCGCCACCGGATGAGGGGGTTGGCCGTCGCACACTCGTTGCGCGAGGGCTGCGGCAAGGCCGCCGCCGGCGCTCTGCCCGCCGACCGCGATTCGCCCCGGATCGACACCGAGCGACCCGGCATTCCTCGTCAGCCATTCCCACGCCGCGTGACCGTCGTCAATGGCCGCCGGATAGGGGTGCCTCGGGGCCAGTCGGTATCGTGCCGAAACGACGACGATGCCAAGTTCGCGGGCCGTCTCCGCGCAGAACTGATCGTCCATCGCGGGGTGGCCGATGATCAGGCCCCCGCCATGGACCCACAACAAGGCACCACGGGACCGTCGCTCCTGTGGGGTGAACAAGCGCACGCTGTGGGCGGCGCCGTCGCGACGTTCGAACTGGACCCCTGATAGCGACCGGTGGGGT
>CAILQO010000281.1 GCA_903836285.1 uncultured Chloroflexota bacterium | reverse complement strand
CTTGCGAGCGTCGACGGCAATCGTGGGGCGCGTGGTCATCGTGGCGACGAACCATACCCGAGATCCGCCGCTCGCCTCGCATGGTCAAGGACGCCAACATCCTGTCGGTAGTACGATGGGGACCGTGGATGGTCAATCGCCCCATCGGGTGCATGAAGCGCGCAACGGTCGCGCCCCAATCGCCATCCGCAGCCGCGTCCCACTTCGTGTCAGTTTTGCGGGCGGCGGCACCGACGTTCCCCCGTATCCGCAGACGCACGGCGGGGTTGTCCTCTGTGCCGCCATCGACCGGTTCGCCTTCGCCTCACTGGCGCCGACCGCCGACGGCACGCCATTTATCGCAGAGTCGCTGGACTACGGTATTCGCGCCGCGTACGCGCACCCATCGCACCTCGCGTTCGACGGTGAACTCGACCTCCTCAAGGCCTCTCTCCGCCGGTTGGCCCCAGATGCCGTCGGCGGGGCGCACCTGTCGATCCACTCTGATGCGCCGCCCGGGTCGGGCCTTGGGTCGTCGTCGGCGATGACGGTGGCGATCGTCGGCGCCCTCTCTCGCTGGCTCGATCAGCCGCTCACCGACTACGAGGTCGCGCACTTGGCAGTGGTGATTGAGCGCGAAGACTTAGCGATCGAGGGTGGTCTCCAAGACCAATACGCCTGTACCTTCGGTGGGTTTAATTTCATTGAGTTTCATCACGACGCCGTGGTCGTCAACCCGCTGCGGGTCAACCCAGAGACGTTGCTCGAACTGCAGTACACCTTACTGTTGGTATTTACTGGGACGACCCGGCGATCCGACGGCATTCTGGCGCGGCAGATACAGAACTACGGGGTGCCGGGTGGGGCGGTGCAAGACGCCTTGCAAGAGTTGAAGCACATCACGCTCGACATGAAGCGAGCACTCTTGCAGTCGCGCCTCGACAACTTTGGGGCGTTGCTCCATGCGGGGTGGGAGAACAAGAAGCGCCTTGCCACCGGCATCACCACGCCGCACATCGACGAGATGTACGCCTGCGCGCTGCGCGCCGGGGCGATCGGCGGGAAGGTGCTTGGCGCCGGTGGCGGTGGGTACCTCCTACTGGCCTGCCCGGAGACGCGGCGCCACGCTGTCGCTCGTGCCTGTGAGCAGCTCGGCGGCACGCCGGCCCCGTTCCAGTTCGAGGCAACGGGGCTACGTACCTGGCGCGCCGACGGTGGCGCCCGATGAACGTGCCACCGACAGGCCAGGAAGCGTGGCGCGATGCAATCGAGGCGCACCTCCGGGATGGCGCCGCGGTGAGGCTTGCCGTGATCGACTCGTGCCTGCCGGTTGTGGTGGAGGCCGCCACCGCGATCGTGCGGTGCCTGCAGGCCGGTGGCACGGTGTACTTCTGCGGAAATGGTGGGAGCGCCGCCGACGCGCAACACCTCGCCGCCGAGCTGGTCGGGCAATACCTCCGCGACCGTCACGCCCTCGCTGCCGTCGCGCTCACGACCGACACCTCCATCCTGACCGCCGTCGGCAACGACCATGGGTTTGCACGGGTGTATGAGCGGCAAGTGACCGCCCTCGTGCGCGCGCGCGATGTGGTGGTCGCGCTGAGCACGAGCGGGCGATCAGAGAGTGTGGTGCGCGCCGTCGTGGCGGCGAAGCAAGTGGGGGCGATGGTGATCGGCATGACCGG
>CAILQO010000280.1 GCA_903836285.1 uncultured Chloroflexota bacterium | reverse complement strand
TGGGTGGGCCGGTGGTTCGGATCGCGCACGCCCCATCGCCGCGCCAGCCATTCTGGATCCCGTTTGAGTCGATTCGCGGGCAGTTTGGCGGGATCGACTGGGCCTACCATCGGACCGTTCACTACAACCTGCCCACACACGCGATGGCGTGGTGCATCGCGCTCGATGTTGCTGGCGTGGTCCAGTTCTCAGAGGTTCATCGATGCGTCATCGGCTACCCGATGCCTGAGTCGTGGCGATCGTCGCTCGACGACGCGACACGGCTAGGTCTTGTAGGACGTGCACGAGATCTCGTTGCACTGACGCCAACAGGTCGGGCAATGCGCGCGCTGATCCCTCATGACCTTGACGACTGGGGACGGGTGCACACCGAGGCGCGGCGTCCAGGAAGCACCTTGGCCATGGTGTCGCCCCCAGCATCGGCGGCGCTTCGCCTGCTGCTCCTGCACGATCCGATGGTGCGCCACGTAATGGCGGGAATCGAAGCCCTTCCCGGGCGCTCCGGAACGTTTCCCGAAGTCGCCGCTTCCTGCGACTCCATTGATCGGGCGCGGACGCCGCCAGTGTTCCTCATGCCAGAAGCAGCGGCGCGGGTCTCTGACCGGCGCGGACGCATCCAGTGGCACCTTGTGCAGGCGTCAGACTGGCGCACCTCTACGTACATGCAGTGGAAGAGCTACCTGAAGCACGCCGGGATCCTGCTCAATACTGGCCTCGGGGGCACGACCAGTCGCACGTACCGCCCGGAACGCGACGTGTGGGCACTCGCATAGCGAGGCGAACTAGCATCTTGGACGCGCCGACACCGGCTATCGGCCAGTAGTGGTCTCCGGTTCCCGCTCATATCAAGCGGGTGGTTGGTGTCACAGCGCACTTGCATCTCTTATCGCCCCGTCGTAGCCACGGACCTGTCGCGGCGTACCATCCCCGATGGAGGCCGAAGCATGGAGGCGACGCGGAACGCAGGGGTGGGGCAGTGACGGCGACGGCAACCGCAACGCGCGGCGCGGCGGCACCGGGAGGCGCCCCCGCTGGCGCGATGGCGCCAGGGCGCGCCCGCCAACTCCTCACGGCGGCGCTCATGATCGCCACCGCGACGGTCGCCTTTGAGACGCAAGTCGTCACCGTCGCTCTGCCGTCGATCACCGGCGAGTTGCAGGGCATCGCCCTCTACCCGTGGGTCTTCAGCGGCTACCTGCTGATGTCCACCATCACCGCGCCGATCTACGGCAAGCTGGCCGACATCTTCGGGCGTCGCCCACTCTTCATGCTTGGCTTCACCATCTTTAGTGTCGGCACGTTTCTCTGCGGCGCCGCGACCTCCATGCCGTTCCTTGTTGCCTCGCGCGTCGTGCAGGGCCTCGGCGCCGGTGCGATCCTGCCCCTCGTCCTCACCGTCACCGGCGACATCTACACCATTCGTGAGCGGCCCCGAATCCAGGGGCTGTCGGCCAGTATCTGGGGCTTCTTCTCGTTTGCCGGACCGTCGGCAGGCGCATTCATCACCGAGGCGGTGTCGTGGCGATGGGTCTTCTGGTCGAACCTGCCGCTCTGCCTGCTCGCCGTCGCACTGCTCGCGGCCTTCCTTAAAGAAGGCGTCGCGCGGCGAAACGTCTCGATCGACTACGCCGGCGCGGGGACGCTGACGGT
>CAILQO010000279.1 GCA_903836285.1 uncultured Chloroflexota bacterium | reverse complement strand
CGGAGCGTAAATCCGGCAGGTGCGCATGCCCTCGTCGACGCACTACTGGCCACCATTCCCGCCCTTGATACGACGACCGAGGTCGCGCGTCACTACGGGCAAATCCGTGCACACCTCGCCGCAAACGGCCAGATCATCGGCAGCAACGACCTGTGGATCGGTGCACACGCCCTCGCCCTTGGGGTCACACTCGTCACGTCGAATCTCCGTGAGTTTGCGCGCATCCCAGACCTCCGCGTCGAGGATTGGGCCGCGCCCGACGTGCCGTAACGCAATCACCCACCCATCTGGGCTACCCGTTGGCGAGACCCCCGTTGCCCGGATACCGTGCAGCCGACGCGGAGCACCGCGACGCCATCGGCACACGTGGGGAACGTGGCGATCATCGCCACGATGGATGTGCCTCGGCTAGGCCCGCGCGCGGGAGGGCAACGCCATGACCTGGACCGGTAGTTTCGAGTTCCTCGCCCCGGCACGGATCGTCTTCGGCCCCGGATCGGCCAAGCGCCTCGGCGAGATCGCGCGCCACCTCGGCCGGTCGGCGCCGCTCATCCTCACCGACCCGGGCCTGCACCGCCTTGGCATCACCGAGACTGTCGAGACCTCCCTCCGCGCGGCGGGCCTGCGTGTCGCGACCAGTACCGACGTGACCACCGAACCGACCCTCGCGGCGATCAAGGCGGCGGCCGACGCCTACCGTGCCCACGACGCCGATCTGCTCGTCGCTGTCGGTGGCGGCAGCACCCTCGACAGCTCAAAGGCGGTCTCACTCATCCTTGGCAATGCCGGAGAGTTCCGCGAGTATCAGGAACGGCGCGTCGGCAACGAGTGGATCCCTGCCCGCAAAGTCGAGCGGCGAGGCACCGACCTCGTCACCGTGCCGACCACCGCCGGCACCGGCAGCGAGGTCACCGAGTGGGCCGGCGTCTTCGACCCCGAAACCGGCATCAAGGGGTGGGCCGGCGACGCCAAACTCCGCGCCGCTGTCGTCGTCGATGACCCCGAACTCACCATCAGCGTCCCCGCGCGCGTCACCGCCGACACCGGCCTCGACGCCCTTTCGCAAGCGATCGAAACCTACCTGTGCCACGGCTTCAAGCCCCTCGTCGACACCATCGCCCTCAAAGCGATCGGCACGATGGGCCAATACCTCCCGCGCGCCTTCGCCAACGGCCACGACATCGAAGCACGTGGCGCGATGCTTGGCGCCGCCACGATGACCGGCATGGTCTTCCCGAACGGCGGCCTCATCCACGTGCACACCTTTGCGGAGGTCCTTGGTGACATCACCCACCTGCCCCACGGGCGCCTGATCGGCTTGATGCTCCCACACGTGCTTGACTGGAGCCTCATCGGGTGTCAGCCGAAGCTTGCCGAGCTCGCTAACGTCCTCGGGGTTGCGCGTGACCGTGCGACGGTCCGGGCGAACGCCGAAGCGGCGGTTGAGGCAATTCGGCGCCTCTGCCACGACCTTGAGGTGAACGAACCGCTTCGCAGTCACGGCATGACCGAGGCCGACGTGCGTACCGTCGCCGAACGCGTCTTCGCCCAACACGCGCCACGGTCACGCGGTGGCCCACGTGCCTTCCGAAGCGTCGACGAGGTGCAGTCGGTCCTCTCCCGCGCCTACTGACCATCTGGGCACACTCCCGCCGCCGCGGGGAAGAGGCAGGAGGTGGGGGCAGACTCACCCCTCTCCCGCCGCCGCGGGGGAGGGGCAGGGGGTGGGGGCCAACCTTGCCCCGCCTACGTCGTGCCTGCCGTACCGTAGGCATACGCGCCTACTCCCGTGTGACTCGCGTGCACCGCGTCGCCGACTGGGCGCCCCTTGAGGAGGTCCCATGCCCAGCATCCTCGTTGCCGGCGAGGCCCTGATGGACTGCATCCCCCTGCCCGACGACGCGTTCCGCCCGATCGTCGGAGGGTCGCCGTTTAACGTCGCCGTCGCCGCCGCGCGCCTCGGGCGCCCCGCCACTGGTATCGGCTTCATGTCTGGCATCTCCACCGACTTCTTCGGTGATCGCCTGGTGCGCGCCTTGCACGCCGAGGGCATCGACACCACGTGGGTCGCCCGCCTCGACGCCCCCACGACCTTGGCGTTCGTGGACCTGTCCGGCCCAAGCCCCCGCTACGCCTTCTACGACGAGAAGTCGGCGACACGATCGTTCACGACACGAGCGATCCCGGGTTTGCCAAACGACGCACGGTTCGTGCACGTCGGATCCGTCTCGTTGATCGGTGCCCCGGGTGCCGATGAGATCGCCCAGATGGCGCACGCCGCCGCCGGCGCAGGGCGGATCGTCTCCGTCGACCCGAACGTGCGCGCCTCACTCGTCGCCAACGACCACGCATGGCGCGCGCGCCTCGACGGCCTGATCGGCATCGCCGCGGTGGTGAAACTCTCCGACGAGGACCTCGAAGCCCTTGAACCCGGCATGGCCCCATCAGACTTCGCCACGCGGACCCTCGCCGGCGGGGCAAGCCTCGTGATCGTGACGGGCGGCGGGTCCGGTGCCGAGGCGTGGACGCCCACCGGTCACGTGCACGTGGCAGCACCAAAGATCGTGGTGACCGACACCATTGGCGCCGGCGACACCCTCATGGCCGCGACGGTGGTGCACCTCGCCGAACACGGGTTGGACTCGCGCGCAGCGATCGCCGCCCTCGATTCGTCCGCCTTGCACGACCTGCTTGCGTTTGCAACACGCGCCGCCGCGGTGACCTGTACCCGCGCCGGGTGCAACCCGCCGCTGCGCCACGAGGTGTAGGCGACGCTTGGCCACGAGGTGTAGGCGACGCTTGGCCTCGAGGTGGAGGCGACGCTTACCAGAGGTCCGCGGGCATCCTGCCCGCCTCGGCCCCGGTCGGGTGACCGCCATCCCGCCGGTGGGAACACCTCGATTCGTTCTCCGCCTCAACGGACACCGCCAAGCACCACCCTTACCGCGCCTGCCGCGCAAGACGAATCGCCGCCAACAACCGTTCGCGCATCGGCGCACCAACACGACCGACGCCCAAGGCATCGCGCATCGCGATTACCGCGTCGTCGTCAAACTTGTTCGCCACATCGAGGACGCGGGCCAACCCGGCCAACTCCATGACCGGAATGTCGTCTACGTCGCGCACCGACCGGTCCGACTGCCGGAACGCCACCCGCGCCGGGTCGATCGCCGGTGCGAAGTAAACCGTCCGGCCATCGGCCTCCACAACGCGACGCACACCGGCCTCGACCGCGCCAAGCACGACGTCGCGGATGCGCCCGCCTGCCCGGCCGAATCCGTGCGCGACGCGGACGCGTTCGACGACCGTCGCGTCATACACCGGGCCTTCCGTCGCGATCACGCGCGCGACCATCCTTCGGATCGTCGGCCGGTACCAATCCTCGTAAAAGGCGTCGCCGTTCGCCCCAATCCCTGCCTGCCGGAAGTCGGTGACGACGTACGGCGCGAACACCGGCAGCGGCGCAGTTGGTTGCAGGGGCGGCGATGGGGGTGCCGATGGCGGATCCACCGGCCCCGCGTACTCCTTCCGTAGCGGCGGCTCGGTCGGCAGCGGGGGCGCGTCCTGGTCCACGGTCCCGGAGCGGTCAGGGAGGCCCGACGCCCCAACCCGTCCGTCCCCTTCGGTGCGACCCGGCGCGACCGCCACGCGACGCCTATCCTCCTCCAGCAATGCCGACAACCGGTCGTGCACCACCTGCGCCTCACGCGCCGCGTTCGACCACCAGTCCGGCGACCACACCCGCACGAGTTCCCACCCCAAGCCGCGCAGCACGTGCTCGCGCAAGCGGTCGCGGTCGCGCGCCGTCGCTGACCGGTGGTACGTCGCGCCGTCGCACTCGATCCCGGCGAGGTATCGCCCCGGCTCGTCCGGGTGGACCACGCCAAGGTCGATCCGGTAGCCCGACACCCCTACCTGCGGGTGAAGCGTCCACCCCTTGGCCTCGATCAACCCCTTCACGGCGTGCTCGAACGGCGACTCGATCGCGCCTGTCGGTGAATCGGCGGCGCGTACGAGGGCGTCTGGCCCGCGTTCGGCATACGCCAGGAAGTGCTTGAAGTCGCGCACGCCGTCGGGCGTCGTCGGCGACAGCGTCATCTGGTCGGCACGCAACGTCGCAAACACCGCCAGCTCACGCCGCGCCCGGGTGATCGCCACGTTCAGGCGACGCGCCCCACCCTTGCGGTTCAGGGGCCCGAAGTTCATGTAGACCTTCCCCGCGGCGTCCGGGCCATATCCAATCGAGAACAGGATCACGTCCCGCTCGTCACCCTGCACCGTCTCGAGGTTCTTCACGAAGACCGGCTCGTCGACCGCGGCGCCGAAGTACCGCTCGATATCCTCGCGCTCACCCCGGACCTTGTCTAGCAAGTCGTTGATCAGGCGTTGCTGCTCGGCGTTGAAGGTCACGATGCCGATGCTTGCCGTCCCGGACCCGGTGGCGGCCACCTCCGTCAGGCGTCGGGTCACGTCGGCGACGACCGCCTCGGCCTCAGCCTGGTTCGTGCGCTTGTTGCCCCGGTCGTAGACGCCGCGCGGGACGGCAACGAGGCGCACCGCCCGGTCAGCGGTGACCGGCGACGGGAACGTGATCAAGTTGCCGTCGTAGTACCGCTCGTTCGAGAACGCGATCAGGCTCTCGTGGCGGCTCCGGTAGTGCCACCGCAGCTTGGCCTCGGGCATGTTCGCCCCCAGGCACTCGTCCAGGACGCTCTCCAGCTCCTCGACGGCATCCTCGTCGCCGTCGTCCTCCGCCCGGTCGAAGAAGTTGGTTGGGGGCAGCTGCTTCGGGTCCCCGGCGATGACCGACTGCCGGCCGCGCGCGATCGCCCCCACCGCATCCCACGTGGGCAGTTGCGACGCCTCGTCAAAGATCACCACGTCGAAGATCGCGTGGCGCGCGGGCAGGTACTGCGCGATCGAGATTGGGCTCATCATCAGGCAGGGCGCCAGCACCCGCACGACGTCGGGCAGCTCCTCGATCAACCGGCGCACCGGCATCTGTCGGCGCTGCATCTGGATCTGTTTCGAGAGGGTCAGCCACTGGGGGTGGTCGCCGACATCGCCTTTCCGGGGCACCGCGCGCGCCAGTCGCTCCCGCGTCTCGACCGTCGCCGCCGCGGTCAGCCTCGCGTCGAGTTCGCGGAACCGGTCGACCTGCTGCCGGTGGCTCAACCCCCGGAAGGCGGCAAGGACCGGGTCGGCCTGGATGACCGCATCGACCCACCCGCGCGCGTGTGCCACCCGGGTGAGTTCGCGTGCCTGCTTGGGCGCGATCGCACCGGCGACGAGGGCCTCGACGACCGGCCAGATGCCGGCATCGCGCGCCGCGGCGCAGGCCGCCAGCCAGGCGCACCAGTCGCGCAGGCGATCCCGGTCCACGTCGGCCGCAACCCCGGCCCCCACCGACCCGGCCGCTTCGAGCCAGCCGTCGCCGGCGTCCGATCCGGCCCAGTCGGTCGCCGCGCCGGTGATCGCCTCGAAGTCGCGCCGCGCCTCGATCAGGTCGGCCATCGCCGCACGCCCGGCGGCGAGGATTGCGCCGGGTGCGCCGTCGCCACCGTCAGCCTCAAGGCGAACCGCGCCCTCGATCCACGCGGCGCACAATCGGTCGTCATCGCCAATGCCGGCACCACGCGCCAGTTCGATCGCCCGGTCGGCCCATGCCGCCGCGGCGTGCACCTTCGGCGCCTCGTCGACCGACACGCCGTACCCGGACGTCAGCATCGCCTCGGCCGCCGCCGCGTCCACTCGCAGCCGTGCCACCTCGCGCAGCGCGCGCAGCTCGGCCCCCGGGTTTGGTGGGCGCCTCCCCTCGTTGCGGTCGGTGGTCGCGTGCGCCCCAACAACCTGCCACGCCGGCCCGGTGCGGAACCATCGCAGGAAGAAGATCGACCGGTCCGCCTCCTCCCACCCGGCGATCGCCGCCTCGAGATCGACCTGCCACACGCTCTCCCGATAGGCCAGGGTCAGGGAGTCTCGACCGCGGTCCGCCGCGGCGCGCGCATCGGTCGCCCCGGCGATCGCCCGCAAGATCGCCGTGCGGTCGGCATCCAGGTAGCGGCACCCCTCCGGCGCCTCCGGAAGGCGAAGGTGCTCGACCATCGGTGCCAGCGCCGCCACGCGCCGGGCGAACGTCGCCGGGCTACCGGTGGGGGCCAACCCCAAGAGGCGTGCGACGGCATCACCGGTGGTCCGCGCCTTGCGCGAAGTTTCGACAACCCGCACCGCCGCCGCCCGCACGTTCGCCTGCCACGCCATCGACCACGTCGCACGCTTCACCACCCGCAGGGGGTGCGTCCGCGGGTCACCGATCTCGCCGAACCACATCGCGACGCCATCCGCCGCCTGCTCGCGCGCGTCGACTCGTTCCAAGGTGTCGTCATCGGGCCTCCCGCACGGCAACGACACGCCCGGCGCCAGGTCGCGACCCGCCAAGCCCCGGCCGACGCCGTCGTAGACCGTCATGCCGTTGCGCCACGGTCGATGGAGCACCTCGACATACCCGTTCAGCTGGTCACGCACCGGCCCCAGTGCGGCGGCGGTAGTTGCGTGCGCGTTGGCCTGCCCGTCGGTGGCGAACGCCCAGGCCCGCTGCAGCTGCTGGAACACCGCCGCCTTCTGCGCCTTCGCCGAGTGCAGCTCAAGGCAGAACGGGTCCAGGCCCAGCAACTTCAGGCGCCGGTGCACCACCTCAAGGGCGGTCGCCTTCTGCGAGACAAACAGCACGGTCTTCCCCTCGCCAAGCAGGTGGGCGATGAGGTTGGTGATCGTCTGGCTCTTGCCGGTACCCGGTGGGCCATACAGAATGAAGTCGCGCCCGCGCGTCGCCGCCTCGATAGCGGCCACCTGCGACGAGTCGGCCTCAAGCGGCAGGCGCAACGCCCCCGGCGTGACACGTGCGTCAAGCCCCTCCGGGCCGTCCATCGGTGCCATCGCCCCGGCACGGCTTACGAGACGCTTGACGACCGGGCTTTGCAGCAGGGCATCGGCCTGTTCGCCGAGCTGCTTCCACATCAGGTACTTGGCGAACGAGAAGGTCGACAGCACCACCTCCTCGGTCACCTCGAAGCCGTCGAGGTTGCGCAGGGCGCTGCGGAGGTGCGCCCAGATCCGCCGAACATCGATCCCGGCGTCGTCGGTGGTGGCGTTCGGGTCGATGTCCGGGATCTCGACCCCGAAGTCCTGGCGCACCAACTCGATAAAGGTCGGGTTGATCCGCGCAGGTTCATCGGTCGCCTTGATGGTGAAGCCGTCGGCGCGCATTGACCGTCGCTCCAACGAAACCGGTAAAAGCAGCAGCGGCGCACGGTACGGGCCGGGTCGAACCGCCGTGCGCGTCGCAGATGGTCGCGCCGTCCACGAGACGAACCCGAACACCAGGAAGAGGGTGCTCGCGCCGGTCTCCTCAATCGAGGTCCGCACCGTGCGGTACAGCTCGATCAGGCGCACCGCCAGGTCCTCGCCACCCGCCCGTGCGACGATCTCGTCCCGCTGCAGCGACTCGCGCGCCACGGCATCGACGTCGATCCCCATGATGGCGCCACGCGCCCGCGTTGCCGCGACCCCCTGCCCATCCCCCGCGGCCACCGAGGCGGGAAGCACGATGGACGCCGGGGCAGGCACGACGCGGAGGCCGTTCCCGGTAGCAAGCCGGTCCTCGGTCGCCGAGGCGTCCGGGCAATGGAACTCGATCGCCTGCTTCCCGGCCTTGAAGTTCAGCAACTTGTTGCGCAACGACAGGTCAAGCAGGCGACGCTTCCACGCCTCGATGCGCGGGTCCTGACCGACACTCCCCCCGGACGGCAACGGCGCCACCGGCGAGAGGTCCGGTGCAGTGCCAAGCACGTACGGGGAAGCGTCGGCAGTCTCTGCCACCACTGACCCGTCGGCCCCCAGCGAGAGCGGGCGGACACCCTGGGCACGTACCCGACGGATGTCGATGGCCACCTCGAACGCGCGTGGCGCCCCCTCGGCGATCTCGTCCTTCGCCACGTCGCACGCCTGCCGGAAGCTGATCGCCACCTGCCCGGTCGCCCGCGTGGTCACCAGTGTCGTCTCAACCAGGACCAGCTCACCGAGGGCGACCCGTTTGCGAAGCACCTGAGGTTCCAGCAGCTTCGCCTCGGTCAGGTCGGTCGGCGCAAGCCACGCCCCCACGAGGGCATGCCCCTCGAACAGCACCACCACCGGGTCCAGGTGCATCTGCTCGAGGCACGCGGCGAACAGCAGGGTGGTGTCGAGGCAGGTGCCGACCCGCGCCCGGGCGATATCACCCGGCAGCCGCACCTTCTGTCCGTCACGTTCGAACCCGGCGGGTGGCAGGGCGTAACTCACCTGCAGGTCGCTCACGGCACCCCACAGCGCCTCGACGCACTCCCACGCACGTTCGCGTTGGCCGGAGGTGTACCCGTCGAGGGCGGGGTTCCGGCCGGCGGCCTGCAGCTTCGCGGAAGCGGCACGGTTGACGACGTCAACCGTCGGGTCGTTTGGCAGCACGAACGCCGCGACCAGTTCCGGTGCGTGGGCGATGCCCGTCCACTCGTTCGGGGCGAGCAACTCGCACGGATGCGTGGCACGCGCGAGTTCGTGGCCGTTTCGGTCCTCAACCAGGCACGTCACCGACCCACGCACCGCCTCGGTGACATCCCGGAAATACGTGGCATCCAAGGTGATGCCGCTCGCCGGTATAGCCAGGACTGTCCCGGCCCGCAGGCGCGACACCTGCACCGGGACGCCCAGGAGGAAGGGTGGGTCGGCGACAACCCGAACGGTGAGGTCGTGGAGGTCGGTGGCGCCCCCGTTGCGGACCTCAATCCCGCCGACCGGCAACACGCCGTTCTGGTGGAACGCGAGGCTGAGCCGACCCACCACGTCGAAGGTGATGGTCAGGCCCGTCGCCGCGCCACCGTTGCCGTCCGCGCCATTTTCGCGCGGGGTGCCGAGTTCCTCGCCTGCCATCATCGTGGCATCATCGCACATGTACCCGGCGCGGGAACATGGCGCCGGCTGGGTGACGGCACCATCAGCGATCGTGACTGCCGGTGCACCCAAGGTGCATGCCGATCCCTCAGGCACGGCGCGAGTGGGGCGTCCGGGTCGTGGCGGCTCGCCCCGCCGGCACGCGGCAGGTTGCCCTAGTCTTCGGCCCCGTCAGGCACCATCCTCACCCAAGCGCCGTCCGCCGCACGTTGGAGCATCTCTTCCAGATCTGCATTGAACTGATCCGCATCGTCCTGGGACATGCTCGGATCACCGATGTCCTCGTCGGACCAGAAGCGTCCTGATAAATGAACCTCCACTATTCCATCATGGGATTTATTTATCT
>CAILQO010000278.1 GCA_903836285.1 uncultured Chloroflexota bacterium | reverse complement strand
GCGCTGATGTCCACCGCTTCAGGTGGGTCGGCACTCGCCGCGCCAATCCCGATCGACGGTGTCGTGTTCGCCGACGCACGTCCCCCCGCGCCTAGCGGGATCCAGCAACCGGCTCGTTCCGGAAGCGAGGCCCCTTCGCTCGGTTCGACGGAACGACGTGACGACCGTCAAGCCGTACCTCCGCCATCCACTCGCGCGCCGCAACCAACCCCTGAACCACGACAGCCAACCCCTGAACCACGACAGCCAACCCCTGAACCACGACAGCCAACCCCGCCTCCATCGCCGACTGTCGCCATCAACCCAAATGCAGGACGGCCGACGGCACCCCCGACGCTCCCGCCAGACGCCACGCGCCGCCCGGACGATGACCGTCCACCACTACCCCCAGGCGCGACGCCTCCCGCACGCCCGACGCTCCCGCCAGACGCCACGCGCCGCCCGGACGATGACCGTCCACCACTACCACCGGGTGCAACGCCAGATCGACCATCACGTTCGAGTAACCCGGACCCAGCCGATTCGCCCGACCTTGGACACCTACCGATCTCGTTCGTACCCGGCCCGGACCCCTTGATCATCTCGCCGCATCTGGAGACATCGTTTGTCACCACCGGCACACTTGCCACAGGTACCTTCGTGGCTTTTCCGGTTCAAGGCGTTGCCGGAAATGAATTGCGCGTGGAGGCGAGCGGGTTCGACACCGTCATCGAAGTGACCGGTTTGGACGGCACCATCATTGCCACCGACGACAATGGCCTCGGTGACGGAATGGGTGGGTCTGCGGTCAACTTCCAGATGCCTGACGATGGCGCGGCGACCGTCACCCTGCGCGGCATCGGTGACTCGTCAGGCGACTACCGAGTGGCGGTGACGCCTGTCCACCACGACGCCGATCGACCGGACGCGCCCCCGGCATAAACCACAGCGATCCAGGGCAATAGCTTCGTGCAGAACCTGTGACCGCCGATAACCGAGCTCGCCGAACATTCCGCGCAGGTGGCAGCACCGCCGGGGAGGTCATCCAGAACACGCTCGGCCGCCACGTTCGCACCTCTGGCTCCAGATCGTCGATCACGTGAGCGCCGACGAATGGCGCGATGACACCCTGATCAACGAGACCGCAACCCCTGTCGGCAGGCCCGTGCAGGTGCCCGCAGACGCTACGACGCGTCGTCCGTCGCCCCGACGAACCGGCGCGTCCGCGTGCCCGGATCCGGGACCCACCGCGGGTTGACCCCCGGTGGCAACGATTCGCAGCGCACGTACAGGCGCTCCGGCGCATCGCGGAAGTACAACAACAGCGCCGGGCACAACCACCCAACCATGTGCGTACCGAGGATGTCGCCCTCGTACCAGTTCGTGTCGTCAGACGTGGGCAACCCGCGACGCTCCGCCTCGCCCTCCGTGAGGCGCATCACCTCCACGTCATAGCCGTCAAATGGTGCCGACGCAAAGGTCATCGCGAACCCCGCTTTGGCGTGGCCGATCGCCTTCGCTTCAACGACGCGCGAGATCATCTCGGTCGTCCCGTTGACAAACGCCTCCGCCTGCAGTCCGGTCCGTTGGTCGTCGAAGACCCAACAGCCATGCTCCCCGCCTTGCCAGTACGGGAATAGAGTCAGTGTCATTGCCACTCCCTTGT
>CAILQO010000277.1 GCA_903836285.1 uncultured Chloroflexota bacterium | reverse complement strand
CCGGTCATTGCGCCCATCGCCTACCTTCCCTGTTGCCCCGTAGGTTCCTTGCGCGCGTCTCGGACGGCGCCGCCGCTCAGCAGCGAAGTCCGGACGTCTGGCTAGGTCGTGTAGTCGCTGTTCAGGCGGACATAGTCGGGCGTCAAGTCGCATCCCCACGCGGTCGCCGACTCATTACCGAGATGCAGGCCTACCCTGATGTGCACTTCCGTGCCCTTCATCCGCGCTGACGCGGCGTCCGGGTCATACCTCACGGCCACGCCATCGCGAACGAGCGTCAGTCCACCGATGGCAATCTCGAGACGGTTCGGGTCGACTGGTGCGCCGCTGTAGCCCGCCGCGCAGGCGATTCGCCCCCAGTTGGGATCTGCCCCGAGGACCGCGGCCTTTGTCAAGTTCGATCCGGCGACGGCACGCGCGACGCGGCGTGCGTCGGCCACTGTCGCAGCACCAGCAACATCCACAACAATGAACTTCGTGGATCCCTCGCCGTCGCGCGCCATCGCACGCGCGAGTTCGCCGCACACGTAGCCCAAGGCTGCCTCAAACGTGGCGCATTCGGCTTGCGAACCGTCCAAGGGGGCGCCACCCCAGCTGGCCCCATTGGCGATGAGAAAGCACGTGTCGTTAGTGCTCATGTCCCCGTCAATGATGATCATGTTGAAGCTTGAATCAACGGCTCGGGTCAAGGCGAGCTGAAGATACTGCGCCTCCACCGCTGCGTCCGTCGTGACGAACGCGAGCATCGTTGCCATGTGCGGCGCGATCATCGCAGCGCCCTTCGCGATGCCGCCGACGGTCACGGTGCGCCCATGCGCAGTGAAGGTCGCAGCGACGGCCTTCGGGACCGTGTCGGTGGTCATCATCGCGCGAACCGCGTGGTGCCCGCCATCCGCGGTCAGATGCAGGTTGGCGATGCCGGCACCGAGGCGGTCCATGTCGAGAGGGACCCCGATCACGCCCGTTGACGCGACGAACACGTCGTCCACGATGACGCCATGAGGGGCGCCCGGACCGTCGCAGAACCGGAAGGCCATCTGCCGGGCGTCCGCAAGCCCTTGCGTGCCGGTCGCGGCGTTCGCGTTCCCGCTATTGAATACGATCGCGCGTTGCGTGCCTCCGGTCACCTGCAGGTGCTCGCGTGAAACCAGGACCGGCGCAGCCTTGACGAGGTTCGTCGTGAACGTGGCGGCCGATGTTGCCGGCCGGGTTGACACGATTGCGCCTACATCTGGTCGGCCGCTGGCCTTGAGACCGCACGTACCGCCGCCGGCGAGAAAGCCCGCAGGGGACGTGCAGTCGCCTGGAATCGGTGCGAACGGGTCGGCCATGGCGTGATCTCCAATGGAAGCTACACCGGATCCTGGAATCAACGACAGGGACGCCGTGCGGGGCGCCCCTGTCGTTCGGTCTGGTTTCGCGCGCCCAAAGGGACGATGGGGGCTACACGAAGAGCGGCGCGAGGACGAGCGTGATCGTGCTCAGCAACTTGATCAGGACGTGCAGCGATGGCCCGGCGGTGTCCTTGAACGGGTCGCCGACGGTGTCGCCTACGACTGCCGCCGCGTGGGCGTCCGATCCCTTCTTGAGGGCAACCCCGGTCACCGGGTCCTTCAGCTGGCCCGACTCGATGAACTTCTTGGCATTGTCCCAACCGCCACCGCCATTGTTGAGAACAGTCGCCAGCAGGATCCCGGCCATCGTCCCCACCATCAGGAACGCCGCTGCGGCCTCCCACTTGAGGACCAGGCCGACGACCACTGGCGCCGCGACGGCGAGAATTCCCGGGAGGACCATCTCCTTGAGTGCCGCCTGGGTGGAGATATCGACGCACTGGCGGTAGTCAGGACGCGAGGTGCCGGCCATGATGCCCGGGTCGGCACGGAACTGGCGCCGGACCTCCTCGATCATTGCGCCAGCGGCCTTGCCGACGGCTCGGATCGCGAACGATGAGAAGAGGAAGACCAACATCGCCCCGAGGAAGCCTCCGACAAACACCTCGACCTTGGCGATGTTGACCGTAATTTCCCCGGTCTGCTTCAGGTAGACCTTCACTTCGTCGAGGAACGCAGAGAAGAGCAGGAACGCGGCGAGAGCAGCGGAGCCAATCGCGTATCCCTTGGTGAGCGCCTTCGTAGTGTTGCCGACCGAGTCAAGCGCATCCGTGTTGTGCCGGACATGCTCGTCCTGGTGGCTCATCTCGACGATGCCACCGGCGTTGTCAGTGATCGGTCCGAAGGTGTCCATCGCGAGGATGTACCCGGCGCTCATCAACATGCCCATGGTGGCGATGGCGGTGCCGTAGATGCCTGCCGCCGCCGTGTCCGCGCCCAGACCGAGCTCCGGACCTGCCAGAACACCGATCTGGTAGGACGCGAACAACGCGATGGAGATGGCAATTGTTGGCGCCGCGGTGTTTTCGAGGGCGATGGCGAACCCGGCAATGATGTTCGTGGCCGGGCCGGTTCTCGATGCGTCTGCAATGAGCTG
>CAILQO010000276.1 GCA_903836285.1 uncultured Chloroflexota bacterium | reverse complement strand
GGTGATGGCGCGCGCCGCCGGCACGATGACCGGGCGTTGCGCAGGCTCGACAACCGCGGGTGCCGGGCGCGCCGGTTGCGTGGCGCGGGTAACCTCCTCCAAGGCGTCGTCGGAGGGGTCCCCCATGGCGTACTCGTCGACCGGCACCGTCGCTGAACGACGGCGAGGCGTCGGCTCGGCGTTCGGATCCTTGGGTGGCCGGCCCCGGCGACGGTTCCAGGCGCTCGCCGCATACGCATCGACGTCGGCGACCCGGTAGCCGTAGATTGGGACGTCCGGCGGGCCAAGTTGGATTGCCGGGATCCACCCGAGCCGGCGCCACTTCTGCACGAGGCTGACACTGCACCCTAAGCGGCGCGCCACCTGCGCGACGGAGAGGATGCGGTCGCCCTCGGCGGAACGAACGGTGGCAGTCGTTTCGCCGTCGCTGACCACGAACGCATCGTCGACGGCGCCACCGTCGCTGCGGTCAACGTCGATGACCGTGCGGGCTTCCACCTCGACGTCGCCGTCGTGCGTCGCGCCTGGCGCGTCGTACCTCGCCACCGTGCCGTCCCTTTCCGGTCAACCCGACCGCGAAACAGTGTAGCCATTGCACGGTTGGCGGACGAATGGGTGCGGCGGCGGCGGCGAGGTCGCGGCGAATTGCTGTTCACCGTGACTGCCGGCCTTGGCATCCCCTCGACGCGCGCAGATGAGGCGGTGAAGGTGGCAACGTGGCCCCGTGCGCCCACGGTCAACGACACGGTCGACACTGACCGCTCCGGCGTGGCCGGGGGCTGTCCTCATTTGAACATGCTGCAAGTGATGCCGTCGATCGTCGCGCTTTTGGAAACGACACGGGTACTACGGTGGACCGCTAGCAACCGGGATCAGCCGAGATTGGGGGTCACTGGCACCGGGGCGGGCACGGACGGCCGTGCACCCGGTTCGGGTAGATGCCCGACGAACTTGCCCCACGTCGGACTTGTGGCCAACGTTCGCGCAAGCATCAAGCCGTGTGCCTCAGCTATTCCCCACCTCTTATGTCGTTTGCGACGGCTGATCCTGCCCGAACCTGATCCGGACTGCACGTGACCGGCGAGGGAGATTGGAGGGAACGGGCCGGCGAGGGCGCCGGCGCTCCCGGTACGGCGCGCCTGAGCCTCGCACGGTGCCTCACGGTGCCGAAGCGCGGACCACCATCCCAAGACCACCTCGAGAGTTCGTCGGCACATATGGCACCGGGCAGGGAGGGTCACCCGCGCGTGGGCTTTGCGTCCTTGGCGTCCCCATTCCATGACGACGTTGGTACCGCGCTATCATCCCGGCGCCCGCAGCGGGGCAGGCATGGGAGATGACGATGGCTGAAACGATCCGGGTGGCCGTGCTGGGCGCCGCCGCCTTCTCCGAGGTGGCCCATATCCCCGGCGTGAACGCTCACCCCAACGGTGAGGTCGTCGCCCTCTTCAGCCGCGACCTCGAACGCGCCCAAGCCATGGCCGCGCGCGCCGGCGTGCCGGAGGCCACCAACGACCTCGACGCCCTCCTCGCCCGCAACGACATCCACGCCGTGACGGTGCCGTCGTCGAACGACAACCACTACACCTACACGATGGCGGCCCTGCGCGCCGGCAAGCACGTCTTCTGCGAGAAGCCGATGGCCCTCTCTGCCCCCCTCGCCGCCGAGATGACCCGCGAGGCGCGCACCCGCGGCCTCGTCGGCGTGATCGCCTTCATCTTCCGCCACACCTACTGCATGCAGGAGATCCGGCGCCTCGTCCGTGCCGGCGCCATCGGCCAGCCCCACTACGTCAGCATCGACAGCCAAGGGCAGTCGTGGCACCGCGCCACCGACGCCACCTGGCGCACCTACTCGGGGATCCACGGGGCGGGGCAGCTCGGCGAGATGGGTTCCCACCTCTTCGACGCCATCAACTTCACGGTCGGCCCCTCGGAAGGCTTCATCTCCGAGGTCGCAGCGGTCACGCACACCGTCGCGCGGATGGTGACCGGGCCAGACGGCCACCCGGTGCCGGTTGAGACGCTCGACCTCGCGTCGGCGCTCGTGCGCACCAGTGGCGGCCTGCAGGGGCAGATGATCACGAGCCGGGCCAGCGCCTCGGCGAACCCGACCGGCATGGGCGGCCTCGTCGTGACCGGCTCGGAGG
>CAILQO010000275.1 GCA_903836285.1 uncultured Chloroflexota bacterium | reverse complement strand
GTGCGGTCGCCGTGCGGGAACTTGTCGAACGGCCACCGAGGGATCTTGACCACGCAGTAATCAAGTGCCGGTTCAAAGGCGGCGGTCGTCTCGCCGGTCACCGAATTCGGGATCTCGTCGAGGGTCTTGCCGATGGCAATCTTGGCGGCGACGCGGGCGATCGGGTAGCCGGTTGCCTTGGAAGCAAGGGCAGAGCTACGCGAGACGCGCGGGTTGACCTCGATGACGATGTAGTTAAACGAGTGCGGGTCGAGGCCGAACTGCACGTTGCACCCACCCTCGATGCCGAGTGCCCGGATGATCTTCAGGGCGGAGGTGCGGAGCATCTGGTATTCGCGGTCGGCGAGGGTCTGCGACGGCGCGACAACGATGGAGTCGCCCGTGTGGACGCCCATCGGGTCGAAGTTCTCCATGTTGCAGACAGTGATGCAGTTGTCTGCACCGTCGCGCATCACCTCGTACTCGACCTCCTTCCATCCCACGAGGGAGCGCTCGAGGAGGATCTGCCCGATCGGACTCGCGGTAATGCCACTGCCGACGACATTGGCAAGCTCCTCCCACGAGTGGGCGATGCCGCCGCCGGTACCGCCAAGGGTGTAGGCCGGCCGGATGATCAAGGCGTTGCAGCCCCGATCGGGGAACCCGATCTCGCTGGCGAATGCCTCGGCTTCATCGAGGGCATGCACAATTGCCGACGTCGGGATCGGTTCGCCGAGGTCGTTCATCAGCGTTCGGAACTCATCGCGGTCCTCGGCTTGGCGGATCGCACGCAGCGGGGTTCCGAGGAGGCGCACGTTGTACTTCTCGAGGATTCCAGCGTCGGCGAGCTCGCGGGCGAGGTTCAGTCCAGTCTGCCCGCCGAGTGTGGGCAAGAGGCCTTCAGGGCGTTCGCGCGCGATGATCCGCTCGAGGACAGGCACGGTTAGCGGCTCGATGTAGACGGCGTCAGCAACCTCGGCGTCGGTCATGATCGTCGCCGGGTTTGAGTTGACGAGGATGCTCCGCACCCCCTCCTCGCGCATCGCCTTGCACGCTTGGGTTCCGGCGTAGTCGAACTCGGCGGCCTGCCCAATGACGATTGGTCCGGAGCCGATGATCAAGACGGAAGCGGGCTTTCGAATGTCCCGTGTCGGTGCGATCGAGCGGGTGACGGCTTCGCTGTTCGTGGTCACGGTCTGGTCACCCCCGCGCAAGCGCATCCATTGCGCTTGCGAAACGATCAAAGAGGTACTGGTTGTCTTGCGGTCCCGGGCTCGCCTCTGGGTGGTATTGCACGGTGAAGACCGGCAAGGTACGGTGCGCAAGGCCCTCGACAGAACCGTCGTTTGCGTTGACGTGGCTTACCGCGAAGCCACTCTCTGGCGGGATGGTCGTCGCATCAACCTGGAACCCGTGGTTCTGCGACGTGATGTAAACGCGCCCGGTGGCGAGATCACGCACGGGGTGGTTTGCTCCTCGGTGGCCGTACTTGAGGCGACTGGTCCTGGCCCCAATCGCCAAGCCCATCACCTGGTGCCCGAGGCAGACGGCGGTAAGCGCCATCCGGCCGGCCCGGACGGGGCCGTCGATCAGCGCGCGAAGCGTGGCGACAGTCGGCGCGAGGGTCGTGGCTTCTGGGTCGCCGGGCCCGTTGCCGATGACCACGCCGGCTGGGTCGAGCTCGATGATCCGTTCGACTGGCGTGTCGAACGGCACGATCACCGTCTCGAGACCCCGGCGCATGAGCGAACGGGCGATGTTGTGCTTGACGCCGCAGTCGATCAGGACGACGCGATGGGCGTTGCGTGATCGGGTAGGCGCGCCGAACGGTGCCCACGTCTCGTTGCGGACGTGGCCAAGGGCGGAGGTGCTGACCTCGTGGACGAGTTCCTGGTCCTCCAGGACCGGGAGTGCCCGGGCCGTCGCTGCGAGGTGGGCGGCCTCCTCGCTGGCGCCGTGGGCGCGGCCGAGTACCCAGGAAGCGGGGTCGGGGTCGCGCACCGTCCCCGGCCGGGGAGGGGCGAGAACCGCGCGCATGGCGCCGTGCACGCGCAGGTGGCGGGTTAGCGCACGCGTGTCGATCCCTTCGATGATCGGGATCCCATGCGCGGCGAGCCAGGTTGAGAGGGTCCCGGTTGTGCGCCAATTGCTCGGGCGCGCGCAGTACTCTCGCGCACCACGAGGGCTGTCAGCCAGGGTCGGGCACTCTCGACGTCGTCCGGGTTGACGCCGTAGTTGTCAATGAGCGGATACGTCAACGTCGTGATCTGACCCCGGAAAGACGGGTCGGTACAGATCTCCTGATATCCGGTCATCGCGGTGCAAAAGACCGCCTCGCCCCCGACGCCAGACGCCGCCGCATCATTCGCTTCTTGTCCTTCATCGAGAGCGCGGAAGCCAAAAAAGGAGCGGCCGTCCTCGAGGGCGAGAATGAACCTAGGACCGGTCATGGAGTACCTCTCCGCCGACGATCGTGGCGACGACCTGGCCACGGAGGACGTGTCCGGCCAGGGGAGTGTTGCGCCCCTTGGAGGCGAACTGGGCGGGATCGACACACCATTCGCGATCAGGGTCAAAGATGACCACGTCGCCGGGTGCGCCAGGTGCGAGAGTGCCCGCCTCAAGGCCAAAGATGCCGGCCGGGCGACAGGTGAGCGCCGCGATAACCTCGACGAGGCTTAGCGCCCCGGCGTGAACGATTGACAGGACGCTGCCGAGTGCGGTCTCCAGGTTGGAGATCCCGGAAGCGGCGGCGGCGTACTCCACATGCTTGTCGGTGGTGCCATGGGGCGCGTGGTCGGTGGCGATGCAATCGATTGCGCCGTCTCGCAGGCCGGCAACCATTGCGTCCCGGTCGTCGGGTTCGCGCAGCGGCGGGTTGACCTTGGTGCGCGTGTCGTACGGTGGCAGCGACGCGGTCGCGGACCACCAGTGGCCACCGACCAAATCGTCGGTCAGTGTCAGGTGATGCGGCGTGACCTCCGCGGTCACTCGCGTGCCCTTGGCTCTAGCTCGGCGGATGAAGTCCAGGGTGCCCGCGGCTGAGACATGTGCCACGTGCAGGTGCGCGCCGGTGAGCGCGGTGAGTTCGCAGTCGCGCGCGACGATGGTTTCCTCGGCCTGCCGCGGCCAACCGGGCAGGCCGAGTCGTGCCGAGACCATGCCCTCGTGCATCTGTGCCCCGGTGGTGAGCGCCTTCTCCTCTGCGTGTTGGACGACGGGTCGGCCAGTAGCGACGCTGTACGCGAGGGCGTGGCGCATCAACGACGGGTCCGTCACGCAGTCGCCATCGTCGGAGAATGCGACGACACCCGCGTTGGCGAGCTCAATCATGTCGGCGAGAGCCTTGCCCTTCCGTCCGCGGGTAATTGCGCCAATGACGTACACCCGTGCCGACCCATCGCGCCGCGCGGCCTGCAGGACGTATTCCACAACGGCGGGGGAGTCGGTCGCCGGTTCGGTGTTCGGCATGGCACACACGGTCGTGAATCCCCCGGCAACCGCCGCTGCCGTGCCGGTAGCGACGGTTTCGCGGTACTCGTAACCCGGTTCGCGGAGGTGGGCGTGCAGGTCGACGAAGCCAGGGGCGACGATGAGGCCACGCGCGTCGAGGACCCGGGCGCCATCAAGCTGATCGGGCGTGCCCTCCACGACGCGCCCGTCACGAATGACCACGTCGGCGATGGCATCGATCCCTCGCGCCGGATCTATCAGGCGCCCGCCTCTCACCAGGATGGTTCCGCCAAAGCGTCCGGGCGCGGTTGCGAGCGGCACGCGAGGAGTCACGCTCATGTGGTTCCTTCCTTGGTGTGGCTATGGTGCAACCGGAGCAGGCGAGACTCCCACCGCTGGAGTAGGGGCGCGCTCATCTCGTTCTTTCCTCGGGGTGGGCATGGCGCCGCTGGGGCGTGGCGAGGCGATGTCATACCGCCGCCCCACCACGGCCACCAGCAAGGAGGTACATGACCGCCATCCGAACTGCGACCCCGTTCGCCACCTGTTCCTCGACAGCCGACTGGCCGCCATATGCCACGTCCGGCGCAATCTCGACCCCCTCGTTCATGGGGCCGGGATGCATGACGACCGCGCCGAAGCGAGCCTTGGCGACCCGGTCGCGGGTGAGGCCGTAGGCGCGGGCGTACTCGCGCAAGCTGGGCAGGAGGCCAGAGTCCATGCGCTCGCGTTGAACCCGAAGCGCCATCACGACATCGGCATCGTGCAGGGCGGCGTCGAGGTGGTGGGTCAACTCGACGGAAGGGGTGCCGGCGACCACCGTTGGCAGCCCCTTGGCGCGGAGTCCGGTTAGGACGGCGCGGTCGAAGCCCGCGGGCAGAAGCGTTGGGGGCGCGCACAGGACGACAGACGCACCCATAGTTGCGAAGCCCCAAGCGGCCGAGCGAGCGACGCGGCTGTGCAGGACGTCGCCGACGATGGCGATGCGCCGGCCTTCGAGGCGCCCGAGCCGCGATTGCACTGTGAAGAGGTCGAGCAGCGCCTGTGTGGGATGTGCGTGCCAGCCATCGCCACCATTGATCACGCACGCCGAGAGTTCGCGTGCGACAACGTACGGCGCACCGGAGGCGCCATGGCGCATCACGACCATGTCGGCGCCAAGCGCTTGCAGGGTGCGGGTGGTGTCGACGAGGGTCTCGCCCTTCTCGACGCTTGATCCCGTCGAGGAGATGTTCACCACGTCAGCCGACAGGTTCTTGGCGGCGAGCTCGAAGCTGACCCGGGTGCGCGTGCTGGCCTCGTAGAAGCAGTTGACGATCGTCTTACCCCGCAACGGGGGCACACGCTTGATCGGCCGGGCGAGGACCTCCTTCATCGCAACCGTCGTTTCGAGGACCTCCCGGATCTCGTCAGGCGCGAAGTCGTCGAGGTCAAGCACGTCCTTGCGTCTCATCGAGGCAACAGCTCCTGTAGCCCACCTCTGGTCGCGCCTTGACCGAGGCGGCAACCATCGAATGTGGTGCTTACGCAGTCCGGGCAGGCGGTCGAGCGATCAGGATCACCTCGTCGGTGCCGTCGACCTCAATTAGCCGGACCTCAACGTTCTCATCGCGCGAGGTGGGTAGGTTCTTGCCGACGTAATCAGCGCGGATGGGGAGTTCACGATGGCCGCGATCGACCACGACGGCCAACTGCACTTGGCTTGCCCGCCCGAACGACATCAGTGCGTCGAGCGCGGCGCGCACCGTCCGGCCGGTGTAGAGGACGTCGTCCACTAAGACCACCCGTGCGTCGGTGAGGTCGCGGGGGAGCGACGACGGTTGGATAGACGGCCGCGTGCCGCGCATCTCGAGATCGTCGCGGTACATCGTGACGTCGAGTTCGCCGACGTCGACGGCGGTCCCCTCGAACCTGCCGATGAGGTCGGCGAGGCGGCGGGCAATCGGGACGCCACGGCGCCGCATACCGACCAGGACGAGATCGTCGGTGCCACCGTGACGCTCGAGAATCTCGTGCGCGATGCGCGTCAGAGCGCGGCGCAGACCCTCGGCGTCGAGGATGCGCTTCGCGGCGCGGCCATCTTGGGGGAGTGTGGCGTCGTTCGGGTCGTCCATCGCCTGCGCTTCGGTGCCTTAGGTGGCTCCCGGGAGGCGTGGACGCTTCGACCTGCAGGCGTGACCTGCCGGTGTCGCGCACCTTGCCGCCTCGCGGGGCTGGCTTAAAGGGCGTGTTCTGGCGCAGTGTAGCAATGCGCGCCAGCTAACCCCTGACCGACGCGTCAATCCCCGAGGTACAGGCGACGCGTCTCGGGGTTTTCCAGGAGCTCCGTGCCGGTGCCTTCAAGACGATTGCGGCCGAGTTCGAGCAGGTAGGCATGGTCGGCGATAGCGAGCGCCTGCGCGGCGTTCTGCTCAACGACGAGCATTGAAAGGCCTTCGGCCTTGAGCATGCGAAGGGTCTCGAAGACGATCTGGACGAACCGAGGCGCCAGGCCGAGTGACGGTTCGTCGAGGAGCATGATTCGCGGACGGATCATCAGTCCGCGCGCGATGGCGACCATCTGCTGCTCACCACCGGACATCGTGCCTGCGAGTTGCGTGCGGCGTTCGGCGAGGCGCGGAAAGAGGTCGTAGACGTGCGCGAAGGCGTCGGCGCGCACCCGGTCGTTGGTCACCGTGAACGCGCCCATTTCGAGGTTCTCGTGGACGGTCATCTCGCCGAAGACGATGCGCCCTTGCGGGACATACGAGAGGCCAAGGGGTACGAGCCGGTCGGCGCGGAGGCCGGTGATTGGCGTACCGGCGAGTGTGACCGTCCCGGACTGGAGGCGGGCATACCCGGTGATGGCTTTGAGCACCGTCGACTTGCCGGCGCCGTTCGGGCCGATCAGGCTCACGAAATGGCCGGTGTGGACCACGACGTTGACGCCGCGCAAGACCGGGACGCGCCCGTACCCCGCATGGATGTCGGAGCATGCAAGCAAGACATCGTCGGTCATCTGGGCCTCACGAGCAATGGCGGATAGCCCTTAGGTATCCGTAGCGCAGCGCCTCCGGAGGAGGTTGTATTCGCCCGTCGCAACGGGGAAGGAGTTGGGGAGGGGCTCACGTTCCGAAGTACGCATCGATCACCCGCGCGTCGGCACGGACGGTTGCCGGGTCGCCATCAGCGAGGAGTTCGCCGTGGTCGAGGACGATCAGCCGTGAACACAGCGCCATGATGAGGCGAATCTCGTGGTCGGTGATGAGAAAGGTCTTGCCACGGTCACGTAGTGCGTGGATGTGGGCAACCATCCGCTCCTCCATCACCGGGTTGACCCCCGCGAACGGTTCGTCGAGAAGAATCACATCCGGGTCGTTGACGAGGACGCGCGCAAACTCCAGCAGCTTTTGCTGTCCGTACGATAGGTTGGCGGCGAACTCATCCGCGACCGCGGTTAGTCCCACAAAGTCAAGCGACGCGGCGGCCCGCTCAAGTGCGTGCTTGGCCTCCCCTCGTGTCACCGCGACGAGGTTCTCGGTTGCGGTCATCGCGGGATAGAGGCGCGACAACTGGAAGGTGCGACCAAGGCCGAGGCGGTTCACCTCGGAGGCGGACCGCCGTGTGATCGGCTGCCCCCGGAGCCGAACCTCACCGGAGTGAGCCGGCATTTCCGCGGAGATCAGGCGGAAGAGGGTGCTCTTGCCGGACCCATTCGGCCCGATCAAGCCGGTGACCGTACCCGCGACGATCCCGAACGAGACATCGTTGACGGCGATAACTCCGCCGAACCGTCGCGTTAGGCCGGCGACCTCGAGGATCGCGCCCGCGGGGGTCGAACCGATAGCAGCCCTTGCCGTTGCTGGCCGGTCGCCGCTCACAGTCGCCTCGATCTCGGGATCCACCCGCGGTTCTGCAGGAACTGCGTAATGCCTCCCGGCAGGAACAGCACTATGGCAACGATGAGCACGCCAGAGAGGGCGGTATGGATGAACGGGAAGCGCGTCCACAGGGCCTCGGAGATGCCCGACAGCAGGATGCTGCCGACTACTGGGCCGAAGACAGTTCCCTGACCGCCGAGCATCGTCATGGCGATGGCGCGGACGGTGAGTGAACCGGCGAAGACCGTTCCGGGGTCGATGTAGCTGATCTGCCACGCATAAATGCCCCCTGCCAAGCCGGCGAAGAGGGCACTCACCGCGAACGCGCCAAGCTTGAGCCGGGTCACCTGAATTCCGTTCATCTCAGCGGCCACCTCGTCCTCGCGGATCGCAAGCAGCCGTAGGCCAACCGGCAAGGTGGCGACCCGGTATGTCACGAGGACGGTGGTGGTGACGACGGCGAGCATTGCGTAATACGCGGCGTCGAGGACATCCTCCGGCGGAAGCACGAGACCCTTGCCACCTCCCGTGACCGGTTCGGCGACCGTTACCGCAACACGGATCGCCTCGGCGACACCGAGCATTCCAACCGCAAAGTACGGCCCACGCAGGCGCAGGGCGGGGTAGCCGAAGGTAAGGCCGACCGCAGCGGCGGCGGCTCCGGCAATTGCGATGGCGAGGGGGGCGGGTATTCCACCGTGCACGATGGCGATGCCGGCGGCGTACGACCCGATGCCGAAGAAGGCCGCGTGCCCGAAGCTCACGTATCCAGTGAACCCGGAAATCAGGTTCCAAGAGCCAGCGAGCGCGCAGGACATCAGGCCCTGCATTACGAACGTCTTGGTGTAGTTCGAGCCAAACGCCGGGATCACCATTATCACGCCAGCGGTCACTGCGAGCAGCATCGCGTAGATGCGTTGGCCCCGCGCGGCGGCGCGTTGGTCAGCGATGAGCGGCCCAGCCATCTCCGGTCACGCCTCCTTCAAGCCAAAGAAGCCCTGTGGGCGAAGGAGGAGCATCCCGAGGAGGGTGACGTAGATCACCGCCTCGGCAACCTGGGTGGTCGTGAGGTACCCGGCGGTTGACTCAATGACCCCGAGGGCGAGCGCGCCAAGGAAGGCGCCGGGGAAGCTGCCCATGCCACCGAGGACGATGACGGCGAAGGCCTTGAGCATGAAGGTGCGACCCATCTCCGGGTACACGGTGTAGAGGAAGCTCGTCAGCGTCCCGGCCGCACCAGCAAGGGCGACGGCGATGGCAAACGCAAGCGTTCGCGCACGGTCAATGTCGATGCCACACGCCAAGGCGACGTCGGCACTCTGGGACGTCGCGCGCAATGCCTTCCCCCATCGAGTGCGGACGAGGAAGTACTGTGCCGCGGCGGTCAGCACCAATGCGATGCCACACGCGACCAAGCGTGGGATGGAGAGCGCAAGTTCGCCCACGTTCACCGCGCCGCTCATGAACGGCACTGACCGGAAATCGTTGGTGAAGAGTGCCTGCGCGCCGCCAGTGAGGGCAAGCGAGACCCCGTAGGTCAAGAGGAGCGAGGTAAGCAGCGGGGCGCGGACGACCCTCGTCACCAGGAAACGCTGCGCAACCCAACCGATCAGGAACATGAGTGGCAACGTGAGGAGCAGGGAGACAATTGGGTTCAGGCCGAGGCGCATGAAGAGGTAGTACGACGCGTAGGCACCAAGCATCAGGAACTCGCCGTGGGCGAGGTTGATGACGCGCATGACGCCGAAGATGAGCGTCAGGCCGCCCGCAAGCAATGCATACACACCGCCGAGCAGCAGGCCGCTGATGATGACTTGGAGGTACGTGACCACTGGCGAACCGTGCCCCTCTCTGGCCGCCCCGGCGAACTTTCACCCCCTAGGCCCTCTCTCGTCGCGACTGGAGAGGGCCACCAGCTGGACTAGGCGCGTGCCTTCCACTCCGGCATGGGCAGCTTTGGCTTGCCGTTGGCCATCGAATCGGGGCCGATGACCGGCTTGTCCTTGCCCTGCCACTGGATCACGACGGGGATGTGGGCGGTTTGGGTGCCGGTGTCGTCGACCTTGTACTTGCCTGGAAGTACGGTCTCGATTTCGAGCGTGGCGAGGGCCTCGCGAATCTTCTCGCGGTCGAGCGATTTTGCCTTTCCGACGGCCGCCTCAAGGATCTGTCCGCCGGCGAAACCGGTTGCGGAGTGGTAGTCGGGTTCCCGGTTCCACTTCTTCTTGTAGGTGTCGAAGAACTCAGTGTTTCCCTTCGTCTTAAGGCTAGGTTCCCACATCGACGGGCCGAACACGAAGTCCGCGTCCTTGCCAAGACCTTCACCGAACTCTGGCATCGCCGCGCCGACCGAGAAACCGAGCATCTTGACGTTCAGGTCAAGTTCCTTGGCCTGGCGGGTGAGCAGGACGGAGTCGGGCTGGTATGACCCACCGACCAGAACCTCGGGCTTCGCGGCCTTGACCTTGGTGATCAGCGAGGAGAGGTCGGTGACCTTCGTCGGGTACTGCTCCTGGAAGACGATGCGCATGCCTTGCTTGCGGGCGTATTCCGCAGTGCCGGCCGCGGTTGCCTTCGGAAAAACGGTGTCCTCGTTGACAATGGCGATTGTCTGATAGCCGCTCTTCTTCGCGAGATCAATCACGCCATAGAAATACGACTCAGCGACCGAGTACACGCCGAAGACGTACTTGTAGTTCCGCTTCCAAATGTCGGATGCGGATGCGCCGGCCGATAGCAATGGGTACTTGTACTTCTCGGTGACCGTGGAGACCGCTTGGGTCACGCCGCTCGAGTACGGGCCGAGGACGAGGTCAACCTTGTCCTCGTTGATGAGCTTTTCGTACAGCTTGGTGCCGACCGTCGGGTCCGATTGGTCGTCGAGGATGACCATCTCGACCGGGCGCCCAAGCAAGCCCCCGCGCGTGTTGATCTGCTCGGCCCAGAGCTGGTAGGCCTCGACTTGGTACTGCCCCGTCTTGCCGTTGCTGCCCGTCGTCGAGACCGAGGCGCCAATCTTCACAGGGGCACCCTTGGGCGCGGCGCCGGCCGCGGGGGCGCCGCCGGCGGCGGGTGCGGCACTTGAACCCTCGCTGCCTCCGCAAGCCGACAGGGCGAGCCCGGCAAGCCCAATCGAGGCCGGCAGGCCGGCCAGGATGGATCGTCTGGAGCGAGTGTTCACGCGTCGATACCCCTCTGTAATGACTTCGATGCGGCGAGTGTATCTCCACGTGCGTGATCCAGTGGCTGATCTTTGGAGAGCATTCTCGGCCCGACCCGGCGAAGCGCCGGGACGGGGTATCGGGCAACGGGCGCCAGGGATGCGCTTGGTCGACGTAACGAGGCCAGTACACTCTCGCTCGAATGATCCGTCCGAAACTTCCGGGAATCGGGCGATCTGGGCGCACGGCCGCGCATGGGTGGGTGCAGTTGTCGTTTGATGCCCCGCGCACGTCAATCGGCTACGACCGCGGCCTGCGCGTGGACGGGATTGACCTGTGGCTCGACCCCCACGTTCGTCGACCCGTCGCGTACGTTTCGCACGGCCACTCGGACCACTGCCGGGCGCACGGCCACGCGTATGTCACGGCGGAGACCGCTGACTTCTATCGCCTCCGGACGGGTAGGTCCGCCCTCACGATCCTGCACCCCGGTGTGCCGATGGCGATGGGCACGCACGAGGTCGAGTTGTTCCCGGCGGGACACGTCCTCGGATCGTCACAGGCTCGCGTGCGCGACCTCGGCACAGGGCAGGTCATCGTGTACACCGGCGACTTTAAGTTGCGCGCGTCGCACACGTTGCCGACGGCACCGATCCTGAAGTGCGACACCCTTGTCATGGAGTGCACGTACGGGGCACCCCGCTATCGGTTCCCACCAACGGAGCAGGTGATCGGCGACTTGCTGGAGTGGGTTGGGGCCACCTTGTCGGACGGCGCCGTGCCGGTGGTGTGCGGCTACGCCCTTGGCAAGGCGCAGGAGGCAATGGCAATTCTCGCGCGCGCCGGGCACGCAGTCGCGATCCATCCCTCGGTGGCCCCGTACGCCGCGACCTACGTCAAGCATGGTGTTGACCTCGGGGAGTACACGGTTCTCCCGGAAGGGCGAGAATGGCTCACAGGCGCGGCAGCGGGCGCGGTGGTGGTCTGCCCTCCCCACCTCGTCAAGTCGCTACCGGCTGCCACGCCGGACGTGCGAGTCGTCGTCCTTACCGGTTGGGCGGTCGACGGCGGGGCGCCGTGGCGACGCAACGGCCCACGTGCACTTCCCCTGTCGGATCATGCCGGGTTTGACGATCTCATGGAGTACGTCAGCGGCGCCGCTCCGAGGATTGTGTACACCGTGCACGGGAATGGGGGGTTCGCAGCGCATCTGCGCCGACAAGGGATCGAGGCGGTCCACCTTGGGCAGTAGCGCTCAGGGGTTGCCCGTCATTTCGTGTGGTCGGCGTCGAGTTGCTCGAGGAGGTATTCAAGGGCGATGAGCGCTGCTCCGCGCCGATAGCCGTCGCGGTCGTGGGCAGGCACGAGGTGCTCCTGCCACGAAATGTCTGCGTCGCCGGTAGCATCGCCGCCGGTCCCGGGTGCGCCAGCGATCGCGACAATCGTTGCGCCGGCGACCGGTTCGCGGATTTCACCTTGCACAAGGGCGTAGCCCGATGGCACGTCGCCAGGCGCGCCGGGGGCACGCACGGACGGTGCCGGTGCCGAGGCGTCGGCGTAGCCGGTGACGGCGACCGCCCAGTCGGTGGCGAAGAGGCGCCGTGCGAGGCGGGCCATCTGGATGGTGGTCTCGGCGGAGATCGACCCGCGCGCCTCGATGGTGTCGGTCGAGACCCGCATCAGTAGCTGCTTTGGATAATCGGTGTAGGCGACGATGCCCGCGCGGAACCATCCGGAGGCCCCAGGGACGGTCGTGAGGACGTGCGCCAAGTATCCGCCGGTTGCGCCTTCGACGACGGCAATGGTTTGGTCTCGCCGTGAGACGGCATCAGCTACTAAGAACGCCGCGCGTGCCACGTCGGAGGGATCAGGGGCCGACACGTCATCTGGGAGGGCGGGGATGCCGTTCGGGTGCGCGTCGGCCACTTGATGGGATCCTTCCGGGGCCGATTCTACGGGGCGACCTGGATGGTCAGGTGATGGCAAGGATGCCTGCGCATTTAGGCGATTGGTCGAGATATCCACGCCTCAGGCGGACGTGGAGGAAGCTATGCCGGGGCCCCGG
The DNA here is from genome assembly GCA_903836285.1 of uncultured Chloroflexota bacterium. Classification (GTDB taxonomy): domain Bacteria; phylum Chloroflexota; class UBA11872; order UBA12225; family UBA12225; genus CAILQO01. Next base: position 17,710 of record CAILQO010000275.1, on the reverse strand, counting down.
CTTTCGCTTACCGACGGCCACCCCGCCCGCGGCGCCCAATCGCCATCGGCGTCACCAGGTCCTCGGCGTCGTCGTGCGCGCCTCCCCGGTCGATGACTCGGTACGTACGCCCAGTCGTCTCGTCGAGTTCGACGTGCCCGGCGTCCTCGAGGTCATCCATCAACTTCGCCGCCTTCGGATACCCAATACCGAGCTTGCGTTGCAGGAAGCTGACGCTGACGCTGTTGGTGGAACGCATCGATTCGAGGGCGCGATCGACGAGGGCGGTGCGGGCCTGATCCTTCTCGGCAGCGGCCTCTTCGTCGCGCAGGGTCAGGGCGTCAATCTCGTCCTTGCTCACGTAGTTCGGCGACCCTTGGTCCTTCCAGTACTTCACCAGGGCGGAGAGTTCCTCGTCCGAGACCCAGGCGCCCTGCACGCGGACGGGGCGCCCTTGGTCGTACGGGAGGTACAGCATGTCGCCCTTACCAAGGAGCGCCTCTGCTCCCCCGGTGTCGAGGATTACGCGGCTGTCGGTCTGGCTTGCCACCGCGAACGCCACGCGGCTGGGGATGTTCGCCTTGATCAGGCCGGTCACGACGTTCACGCTCGGCCGCTGTGTCGCCACGACCAAGTGGATGCCGACTGCACGCGCCTTTGCGGTAAGACGGCAGATCGCCGGTTCGACGTCGTCCGGCGCAAACATCATCAGGTCCGCGAGTTCGTCGATGACCAAGACGATGTACGGGAGAGATTTTGTGTCCGGGTCCGTGTGGCGTGAGGCCAAGGTTGCACCCGGCGTCGGGCCGTTGTCGGCCGGGGCCTCGAGTGACCGGTTGTATGCGTCGAGGTGGCGGAATCCTGCCTTCGACAGCAACGTGTAACGTCGCTCCATTTCGTCGCAGACCCAGAGCAGCAGTTTGCCCGCCTCTGCGAGATCGGTCACCACCGGGTAGCGCAGATGAGGGATCCCCTCGTACTCGGCAAGTTCGACCTGTTTCGGGTCGATCATGAGCAGGTTCAGGTCGTCGGGCGTGCAGAAGCAGAGCAGCGATGCGATGATCGTGTTGAGGCACACCGACTTGCCGGCGCCGGTCTGTCCGGCGATGAGCACGTGCGGCATCCGGGCGAGGTCACCCACACGGGGACGCCCGTCGACATCACGGCCGAGGCCAACCCGGAGGCGCCCCTTGTGGTCGACGAATTCGCGCGACTCGAGGACCTCCCGTAGCCCGACTGACGCCGCGCGATCGTTCGGGATCTCAATCCCCACGAACGGGCGACCGGGAACGGGCAACTCGATCCGGAGCGTCTTGGCGGCGAGGCGAAGCTGCAAGTCGTACTCGAAGCGCTTGATTGACTTGACGGGCACGCCCTCGCCGGGCACGAGGCTGAACTGGGTCACCGTCGGGCCGACTCGTGCCTCGCGCACGGTCACCGGGATGTTGAAGCTGCCGAGTGTGCGCTCGATCGTCGACGCCTTCTCGGCGATCTCGGCGTCGCCGAGTTGCTGTGCCGCACTCTCAGAGAGCATCGTCACCGGCGGCAGGTGCCACTGGTCGGGTGTTCCCAACCTCGGGGACACGAAAGCACGGGGGACCGTTGGTTCGTGATCGGCTCCGCCTGACGCAACTCGGAATGCACGGACGTTGCTACCGACCAAGGCAGCTGGTGATTCCGCGCTGCCACCGGCGTCGCTGTCCGGGGAGGTCGCCGGCGTGCCGTGCGACCGACGCTGACTACGTAACGGCGCTGTCTCCGCAAGACTCGTGCCGTGGGGCGCGTGCCAGTTATCGGCGAACTCGTCGTCCGGGTCGTGTACCGGCCGTGGTGCCGTGAGGGTGCGCCAGAGTCGGGAACACCCCCGACCGGTGGCGGCGACGAGCGTGACAGTTTGGCGGCCCACCCAGGTTGCCGACGCGCGCAGGGCGACGACGACCAGCACCGTCGCCGCGGATCCGCCGCGGATCGCAAGGTGGGCGCCACGCGTGACGACCCAACCGGCCCGAGGAGCGATCCAGGAACCCGCTTGGCGCCATGTATGACGCGGGACACCAGCAAGCAAGAATGTCCCGACCACTGCCCCGACAACGGCAATGCTCGTGGCACCCGCGGTACCGAACACTGACCGGACCCCGTCCCGCAGGAGTGCACCGATCACTCCTGACCCAACGGAGGCGTCGAGGAAGCCAACGTTTGCCGGCATCGGGTCCCGAACACCAGTCGCGATCATCAGGCCAGCGAGGAGTAGAACGGCGCCGCTGAGGCGAAACGCGACAGCCCTGCGCCACGCGGTTGGACCGGCCGCTGTCGCGGCGCCAACGGCGATACCGGTGACGCACCAAGGAAGGGCCAGCCATCCGAGGAAGTCGGCAAGTATGCCCGCGACCACTCCGGCGACCGCACCATCGGGCGAGAGCACGGCAACGGCGGCGTATCCAGCGAGCGCGACCACGATGGCTCCGCCGACGCGAACCTGGAATGTCCCGGCCATGGGCCCTGGGCGATGGCCGCTTCTTGCTGACGGAGACGCCTGCCCCCGAAGTCGCAGCGTGTCCTGTTGCGTCGTCCGGGAGATCCGGGGCTCCGCGGGGTCGACCAACGTGGACCCCGCGCTCTGAGCCCGCCTGCGTTCAGCACGTGGCGACCGCGCCCGTTCGCCTGCCTCGGCCCCGAACCCGACGCCTGCCGCCATTGTGCCGCCTCCCGGTGCCCGACCCGCTACCGCGCCGGTACGTGCCTAGACAGGCGGCGCACGGCGAAATGGCACCTCGTGCCCTAGTCCAGAACGTGCGCGAGCACGTGGTGATGCGGGAGGGTCAGACGGTGGTTCGGGCGTACCTAGACCTCGATGATGAGCGGCAGGATCATCGGACGACGCCGGGTCTGCTCGTATACATACTTGGAAAGGACGTCGCGAATGCGGGCGCGGACGTCTGCCCACGAGACGTTGTTGGGCAGGGCCTCGTCAGCCTCATCACCCTCAGGAAGCCATTGGGCGAGAGACGACTTGCGCGCGGCATCGACCGTGCCCTCAACGAGTGATCGAACCTTGTCGACGATCTCGGCGGCGTCGCGCATGTAGACGAAACCCCGCGTGACGATGTCCGGATCCCCAACAAGGCGCCCCGACTCGCGTTCGACCGCGAGTGACACGATCAGGACGCCGTCTTGGGCCAAGACGCGACGGTCGCGCAAGACAACCTGCCCCACATCGCCCACGCCGAGCCCGTCGACGAACACGTACCCCGCAGGCGCCTTGTCGACGACGGCGGCGCCTTCGTCGCTGAACTCGAGGATGTCGCCGTCTTCAATCACGATGGCACCGGTGTTCGGCAGGGAAAGCCCCTCGGCGAGTCGGGCATGCATGACAAGGTGGCGGTACTCGCCGTGCACCGGGACGACGTACCGAGGCCGGATGAGCGAGATCATGAGCTTGAGCTCTTCCTGGCTCGCATGACCAGAGACGTGGACTTGACGATCGACACCCCAGTGAACATGTGCGCCGAGGCGGAAGAGGTTGTCGATGGTGCGCGCCACCAACTCCTCGTTGCCGGGGATGGGAGCGGCCGAGACGATAACGGTGTCCCCAGGGGCAATCTGCACCTGCCGGTGATCGCGATTCGCCATGCGTGCCAGTGCGGACGTCGGCTCGCCTTGGCTGCCAGTGGTGACCAGCACGATGCCTCGCCCGGGCACGTCGTTCACGCCGGCGATCTCGTCCGGGCGCAACAGCACACCAGGCGGCGCAACGATGTAGCCAAGTTCCTGCGCGACGCCGACGTTTTGGACCATGCTGCGACCAACGATGCCGACGCGTCGCCCGTGGCGAACCGAGGCGTCGATGACCTGTTGGACACGGGAGATGAGTGAGGCGAAGGTCGTGACGATAATCCGGCCGTCGGCGTTCGCGAAAATGCGCTCGAAGGCGTCGTCGATCACGCGCTCGGACGGCGTGTGACCGGGCCGGTCGGCGTGCGTGCTGTCGGAAAAGAGGCAGAGGACGCCTTGGCGACCAAGCTCGGCCAACTTGCCGAAGTCGGTGGGTCGCCCATCGACGGGCGTGTGATCAAACTTGAAATCGCCTGTGTGCACGATCGTTCCGGCGGGCGTGCGCAACGCGACGCCGACGCCGTCAGGGACGCTGTGGCAGACGTGGAAGAACTCGGCGATGAAACCGCCGAAGGTCACCGGGTCCGCGGGGTCGATGTGGTTGACCTGCACCCGGTCGGCAAGCCGATGCTCGCGCAGCTTGCCGGAGATCAGGCCCGCCGTAAGCGGAGTCGCCCACAAGGGCGGGAATGCCAGTTGCGGAAGGATGTACGGCAAGGCACCGACGTGGTCCTCGTGGCCGTGCGTCAGGATGATCCCGCGGATGCGGTCGAGGCGCGACGCTAGATACGCCACGTCCGGGATAACGAGATCGACCCCGAGCATCTCATTCTCGGGGAACATCACACCGCAGTCGATGATCACGATGTCCTGGTCATCCTCGATGACCATCATGTTCCGGCCGATCTCGCCGAGGCCGCCGAGGGGAACGCAGCGCAGTCGACCACTCATGTTGTTGCTGTCAAGGTGGCCAAGTATAGGCGGGCAGTCCGCGTCGCCCCTTCGCGCGATTGCGAATTCGACGCCCGCCGTGGACGTCGCCTTCCGTCCGGCATACCATCGGCGGCGCGCCCGAGGGGGCCAGAAATCAAGGGGGCCCGATGAAGATTGACCGGATCGAGACGTTTGTGACGCATGTTGGGCGTCGAAACCTGGTCTTTGTCAAGGTTTCGACCGATCAGGGGCTGCACGGGATTGGTGAGGCGTACTCGGTCGGCCCGGACCTGGCAACGGTCGCGGCGATCGAAGACCTTGCGTCGTGGATCGCCGGCGAGGATCCGCGCCGAATTGAGCACCTGTGGGCGCTGATGTATAACGGCACGCGCTTTCCGCCCGGACCGACGATCCTGAGTGCGATTTCAGGGATCGAACATGCGCTTTGGGACATCAAGGGCAAGGCTCTCGGTGTGCCCGTGTGGCAGCTGCTGGGCGGCGCCGTGCGCGATCGCATCCGGGTCTACCAAAACCCTGGAGGGCGCACGCCTGAGGAGACTGCGGAACGGGCAGTCGCCCTCATCGAGCAATACGGATACTCGGCGCTTAAGATCGGGCCCCACCCGGCTGGCTCCGATTCCCTGCCGTGGGCGGCGGTCGTACGCGGGGCCGCGGCACGCATGAAGGCGTTGCGCGACGCCGTCGGGCCGGATGTGGACATTGGGCTCGACCCGCACGCCAAGATCTGGGAACCGGTGCGCGCACTTCAAATGGCGCGAGCTGTCGCGGAGTACGACCCGTACTTCTTCGAGGAACCGATCCGACCGGAGAATATTGATGCGATGTCGGCGTTCAAGCGGCAGTGCCCCGTGCCGGTGGCCACTGGTGAATGCCTGTACACCAAGTTCGAGTTCCGCGAGCTGCTCGCGCGTGAGGCGGCGGACATCATCCAACCGGACGTGTGCCTGATGGGCGGTCTGCTGGAAATGAAGAAGGTCGCGGCCATGGCCGAGGCCCACTACGTGATGGTCGCGCCGCACAACCCGATGGGACCAGTGGCGACAGCGGTGAACGTCCACTTCTGCGTCAGCACCCCGAACGTCGCGGTGCTCGAGTACACGCCGGACGACACTGGCCAACGGCGCGAAATCGTTCAGGAACCGCTCGTGGTGAAGGACGGGTATATCGACCTTCCGACCAAGCCTGGGCTTGGCATCGAGATCGACGAGCGGGCGTGCGCACGCTACCCGTACGCGCCGTGGCGACGGACGAACGCCGTCCGGCCAGACGGTTCGATCGGATTCAACTGACCGTGGATTGGGTCCGGGCGGTGCGGTGGGTTCGGGTGGCCGCGATGACTGCCGGCGTGCTGATCGTCGAACCTGCCCGTGCCGAAGGCGGTCTCAATCCGCTGCCGACAGCAACTGTCCAACCGGGAATGACCTCGACCCCTGGGGTCGTGGCTACCCCGACGGTCGTGGCTGCACCGGCGGCTGCGGTACCTGCGCTTGACGTGGTGCGGGCCGCCTTCGACTTGCTGCGCCAGCGGTATGTCGTGGCGGTGCCGCCCGAAAGCCTCCTGGCGGCGGCCCGGCGCGTCGACGGGTCCCCAGACCGCGCGGATGCACGCGCAGACGCCTCCGGGACAGACGTGGAGACGGTCTGGCAGGCGTTCGCTGCACGATTCAGCGACCTCATGCGTGAGGTGCCGCCTGGCGCCAACCCCGCGCACGTGGCCGTCCGGAGGATGACGGCCAGCCTTGATGACTGCCACACGTCGTTCACGCCCGACCACGAGCGCGACGCCGTGGCATTGGCGCGTGTCGAGCCGTACGGCGGGATCGGCGCGGTCATCCGCGAGTCCCGACGCTTTGATCCGATGCCGCCCGGTCCAGTCGTTGTGCAGGTGTTCGAGCGCAGTCCCGCTGCGAGTGCAGGCCTTCGTCCCGGCGACTCCGTGATCGCCGTTGACAACGTTTCATCCGATTCAATTTCCGGTCCCCTCACCGAGCGGGTACGAGGATTACCGGGGTCGACCGTACGTCTCCGCGTCGACCGACCGGGACTGTCATTGCCCGTCGAACTGTCGATTGAGAGGGGCGCAGTGACCGTGCCGCTGGTGACGTATCGACGGGTCGACGTCGTTGGCGTCGGTCCCGTCGGACTTGTGAGGCTGCGTTCGTTCGCGCAACCTGCCGTGGCGCCGATGGAGGAGGCGGTCGCCACGTTGCGCGGGGAATCTGTTCGCGCCTGGGTCATCGACCTGCGGGAGAATGGCGGGGGCGACCTCGGGGTCTTCGAGCGGGTGGCGTCCCTTTTCCTTTCGGGCCCACTGGCGGTGACAGTTGAACGCGACGGTGCCCCGCGCACGATGACATCCCGTGGTTCGACACCGGCCGGCGCACCCGGTTCGCTTGATCGGCTGCCTGTGGCGGTCTTGGTGAACGGCGAGACGGCGTCCGCCGCTGAGTTACTGGCCGGTGACTTTGGGGACTTCGGCGTCGGGAGGCTCTTCGGAGAGCGCACCGCCGGTTGCTTCGGGACGAGTCGGCTGTTTCGCCTGCCGGATGGTTCTGGGGTGTGGATCACCGTGAGCGCACTGCAGACGGGCGTGGCCCGGCGTGACGTGCATCGCGCCGGGCTTGCCCCAGCTGATCCTGTGGCACTGCGAAGGGATGACCTTGCCGCGGGACGTGATGGTGTGGTGGACGCATCGTTAGCGTGGCTGCAGGCGCGACTCGCGATCACCAATGGAGACCCTCGGGTGGTTACCGTGCGCTAGTGCAGGGGTCGGTTGGTCGGCACATGCACCGCTTCTCTGGCAGCCGGTTGGCGCGCCAGATGCGGGCGTGGTAATGTCCACCTTGGCCAATTGCATGGAAGTCGATGCGATCCCGTTCCGGATGGGTTGGCGTACGGATGCGCTCAACCGTCGCGGGTATGCGGGCAATGGCCAAGGGTTGCAGGCGTGAGTTTCCAGGACAAGACTCTGACGTGCGTCAATTGCGGTACACCATTCGTGTTCACCGCAGGCGAACAGGCGTTCTACGCGGAACGTCAGTTCGCGCACGAACCGAAGCGATGCGGGCCTTGCCGCCAGACGCGCGGCTCCAGCCGCGGGGGGGGCGGTAGCTCGTACGACTCCGGCAGCTACGGTGGCGGAAGCAGCTACGGCGGTGGAGGCGGAAGCAGCTACGGCAGTGGTGGCGGCGGTTACAGCAGCGGTGGCGGATACAGCGGTGGAGGCAGCCGAGGCGGCGGCGGGTACGGCGGCGGTGGGCAGCGCCAGATGCATGTTGCCGTCTGCAGCTCGTGCGGCGGTGAGGCGCGCTTGCCGTTCGTCCCGCGCGGCGATCGTCCGGTCTACTGCAGCGATTGCTTCGGTCGTCAGCGAGACAGCGGCGGCGGTAGCAGCTGGTAGCGCGGTGACCCTGCTTCGGCGGGCCTGCTTGGCTCGCCGAACTCATGGCGTACACTTGGGTTTGATCCGGCGTGCGTCCCGCCATGGGATGCGCGCCGTTTTCGTGTGTGGTGCCCTGCGCGACGGGCACCCACGCCAGCGCAGTTGCGGCTGTAGCCCAAACCACAAATCACAATCTGGTGCGCGCGTAGGGAGGTGATGACGGAATGTTCGTGAGTCTTCGGGATGGCGAGTCGCAGGAAGGCCTGCTCAAGCGGTTCCAGCGCAGCATCCAGAACTCCGGCTTGTTGCGGGAGGTAAAGGCGAAGCGGTTCTTCATCCCACCCGGGGAACAGGAACGCATCTCCGCCCGGAAGTCCGCCGCCCGCTACCGTCGCAAGGCGCGCAAGGAGGCCGGGCTCGAGGCGGGCACTGCCCCGCGCAAGAAGGCACCGCTCAAGCGGCCCACAGCTTCTTAGCGGCAGCGAATTCTGATCCGCGCACTGACTGCGGAGGTGGGCCGGCCAACCGGACCACCTCCGCAGCCCCAAGGGACTGTGCCTGCGCGCGCCTAGTGCGGAACGGCCAGCTCCTTCAGCGCCTGCTCAACGGTCGCACCGGCGTGCACGATCGCCCCAAGCGCAGCGCACATTCGGTCCGGCCGGTCGGCCGTGACGATATTCCGACCGAACACGATTCCCCGTGCCCCGGCGGCGATGGCGTCGAAGCAGAGTTGCAGGGCGTCACGCGGGTCTGCCTTCGTTGGGCCACCCAGGCAGAGGACAGGAATGGAAAGCGGTCCGATCACCTCGGACGCATACTCCGCAACGGGTCCGGCGTAGTGGACCTTGAGGAAGTCGCACCCAATCTCGGCACCGATTCGGCTCGCTTGCGCGATGTTGGCGAGGGTGTGCGCCGACGTGTCCTGGAACGAGACCGGGATGGGTTCACCGAGGAGGGGCATGTTCCATTGGTCGCACCGTGCCGCCAGCCGACGAAGGTGATCAACCTTCGATAGGTGCGGGTTCCCCGGAAACACCTTGAGCTCGACTGCATCCGCACCCGCGCGGATTGCGGCTTCGACGCCATAGTCGGACGTGTCGTCGTCGGCATCGAGGCCGATGATCAACCCCTGTCCGTGCAGCTGGTCGGCAGTGGCCTTTGCCATGCCCGGGGTGGTGAGGATTGCATCAGCGCCCCCGGCAACCACGTTTCGGACTGCCTGTCGCGGGTTCTCTAGACCGCGCGCCGGGCCTGAACGGGCACCGTCCATCGCAACGATCACCGCCCGCCCGTCTCGAGCGAAGATGTGGTGGAGGCGGCGCTTCGGGTGGTGCCGGTCGCCATCCGCGAGGGTCATGGGGAGGTCTCCTTCCGGGCGGGCATCGTACCACCGGCGCTGACGTGAATTCTGTCGTGTGATCTGGGCAACTTCCACGATTTTGTCATTTGGGGGATTGACATCCGTTCGGAAGCGTGTAACGTAGTTGGGAGCGGGAAGTGACTTGGGCCCGGCGGCGGTCGTACGAACGAATGGGCTGCCCGACCGGCTGGGTCACTCCGTGCAAGGAAGGCGTGCCACGGGACCTTCGGACGCGGCTGCACCGCATTCGCGCACGCAGGTTCGATGACGGCTTTTTTCACGGGCATACCTGCGCCGGACGATTGCCCCAAGGGCGGTTGACCGCACCGTCGTGCGGCCTCCGCATCGGCGTGCCACACACCTTCGAGGATTGCGAGACTTGAGCACGGATTTCGTTGACCCACTGAAGCTGTCGGAAGCCGACGACGAGGAAGAGACGTCAATTCAGACGGTTGCAACCGATCTGATGGCCTGGGAGTATGGCGCCGACCTCCCCGAGGTCGAGGTGACGCCTGAGCAACTCGACTCGGCCGAGGCGCTCTACATGCGCGACATCCGTCGCTACAACCTCCTCACCGCGCAGGAGGAAGTGGAGCTTGCCGAGACGCGCGAAGTCGGTGAGCATGCAGCGCAATTGCTGCCCGCCCTTGAGAAGGATCTTTCAGACCTTTCCAAGCGGTACGCCCGCTCGCATCCGGACTATGCCGCTCTTGAAGCAAAGGTGCGTGAACTTGGCGGGAAAGCCCGCGAGGGCGCGCGCGCACGGCGCAAGCTGATCGAGTGCAACCTGCGTCTGGTCGTCTCCGTCGCCCGCAAGTACGCGGGCCGCGGGATGCCGTTGCTCGACCTCGTGCAAGAAGGCAACATCGGCCTCGACCGTGCGGTGAGTAAGTACGATCCGCGCACCGGCTACCGCTTCTCGACCTATGCCTACTGGTGGATCCGCCAGGCGGTAAGCCGTGCGCTCGCCGATCAGGGGCGCGTCATCCGCTTGCCCGTCCACGTTGTGGAGCGCCTCACGGCGATCGCGCGCGTCTCGCGCCAACTTGAGCAGACGCTCGGTCGGCGCCCGAACGCCGACGAGATTGCGGTCGAGTTGAAGATCCCGGTCCTGCAAGTGGAAGAGGCGCAGCGTGCGTCTCGTGCCACGTTATCTCTGGAAAAGCCACTTGGCCTCGATGGCGACTCGGACGACCTCACACTCGGTGATGCCCTCGCCGACGACCTAAACCTTGGTCCCGAAGCGCTTGCATCCCGGCAGTTGCTCGTCGATGAACTTGAGCGCGTGCTCCAGATGCTCACGCCCCGCGAGCAGACCGTGTTGAAGTTGCGCTTCGGCCTTGGCAAAGGCGTGGCGGACAAAGAGACGGGACCGATGTCGACCCTTGCCGAGATTGGCGACGAGTTGAACATGTCCCGCGAACGCGTCCGTCAGATTGAGGCCGAGGCGCTTGCAAAGCTTCGCCTCTCCCCAGAACTACGCAAGCTCCAGTCGTTCCTGGAGTAGCCGCCAAGCGCGCCGCACATGGAGATGAGAGGTCGTCACCCGTCTCGGTGACGGCGACGTTGCGTTCGTGCGAGGGCCAGTCCAAAATAGCCCTTCGAAGAGCGATCCCCAACGCCTCGCGCTTACCGAAACGGCCCCGAACCTGCTTTCGCGGTCGGGGCCGTTCGATTCACGCCTGCTGCGAACCAAGCACGGGCTAGGTCTTCGGCAGCTGCTTCAGCGCCGTGTATGCCGGTCGCGGTGATCCGTCCTTCTTCACGATGCCGAACGGCCACTTTTCGTCGGTGTCCGGCACGATCATCTGGAAGTTGAGGTTCCACACGAACATCGCGCTGATCCAACCGACCTCGCGCCCGATCTGAAACGCGCGCACCAGGTACTTTGCTTGGTCGGCCTCCGAGTTGTCGGCGCCGTACTCGTAGCCCCTAGCCTTGTTGAGCGTGCTCCAACCGAACTCGGTGATCCACATGCCCTTCTCGGAATCACCGGAAAGGACCATGATTTCGCGAAGCCCCTCGATCCGGCGGAAGTAGAAGCTTGGGTGGCCCTTGAATGTCGTCGACGGGACGGACTTCTTGGTTGGACCGTCGTCCGGCGGGTTGTTGAAGCCCCCGGCGTGCGCCCCGATTGCATCGCAGACAGACTTCAATAATCCATCCTTGTACGCGTACATCTGCTGCAAATACAACACGTCATCAACGGCAATGGTGACATCGTTGTAGCCCGTTGGGGTAAGTGCCCCAGCGATGACAACGACGTTCGGGTCCACCGCCTTCAACGCGGCGTGCGCGATTGCAAGCAGTTCGACGTACTGCCCGGCGTTGATCTTGCCCCCACCCCATTCGCGGCTGAAGTTTTGCTCGTTCCAGACCTCGTAGGCGTGAACCTTCCCGAGGTACCGCGTTGCGAGTGCCGTAAGGAACGTCCCGAAGGCTTTCGGGTCGTCCGGTGGGCCGTCCACGTGGCCATCGGCGCGCGACCACGCCGGTGCGGTCACGACGCTGAACAGGATCTTGAGGCCGCCCTTCGTTGCGCCGTCAACGATTAGGTCTATCTGTGACCAGTCTGGCGCTCCCTTCTTCGGCTCGACGTCGCTCCACCTGACCTGTTGCTTAATCCAGCCAAACCCGGCATCGCTGACTAGGCGAGCGACGGTCGGCACGTCCTGATAGTACATGTGTGCCTGCATGCCGAAACCGAAGCCTGCGAACGGCTCAACCCCAATCGGGCCAACTGGCACAACCTCCATCGCCGGCCCGTCGGCCGATGGTGCGTCTGGATCCGGGGGAACTGGCTCCTCCTCGTTCGTCGCAGCTTCCTGGGCATGGGCCGACTGCGTCGTGATGGCGAGGGATCCGGCCAGGACGGCAGCGCGTGTAAGCGCGGTGCGTCGTGGCAACCGCGGGCGTGGTGGCGCGGAATGGTCCACGCGGCTGTCAATCTCCAACGCGTCGGCTTCCTGAGGCAACTGCGAGACCCTCCAATTCGGGCCGCGCGACACGCGCATGACCCCTCTCGCCCTCAACGCGCGACGTCGGTAGCGGTCGCGCGCACTCGGGTCCCTGACCCGGGTGCGGCAGTACCGTCAGTCGCGGACAATCCCGGCACGGGAATTCGCAGCGCGATGGTCGTCCCGATTCCTTGCGTGGTGTCCACGGAGATCGATCCTCCGTGACCTTCAACCGTCGCGCGCGTCGAGGCAAGCCCGATTCCCGTCCCGCGGGCTCCCTTGGTCGTGAAGAACGGCTCGAAGCAGCGCCGGCGGACCTCGTCGTTCATTCCGATCCCGGTGTCGCGCACGAGAACCTCGACGTCACTGTTGACATGCCTGGTGGAGACCTCAAGCGTGCCTCCAGCAGGCATCGCGTCGATCGCGTTGGACACCACGTTGATGAGCGCCGCACGCAGGGCCGTCGAGTCCCCAAGGATCGGGGGCAGTGGCTCAAATCTTGTCGTCACGACCACGGTACCGAGCCCTTCGTTCCGGGTGATGCTCGGTTCAACCGACCGCAGTGCCTCCTCCGCCACCACCGTGAGGTTGACCGGATCGTGTGGGGCGTTTGGAGGCCCGGGAATCGGCGACGGGAGGGACAGGACGCGAATGCGGTCGACAAGCTCGGACGCGTTGAGGCTTGCTTGGTGCATCCGGCTGATCACCTCCGTAAGGCGCGTGTCGTCCTTACGGATCGCAGGGTGGCCGAGGATGATTTCGCAGTAGCCGGCGATCGTGCTGATCGCCCCTTGGAAGTCGTGTGCGAGCCCGGTGGCAACCTGACCAATCGCGTGCAGTCGTTCCCGACGGACCACCTCGTCACGCGTCCGCTGAAGCTCCTCGAGCGCGGCCGAACGCTGACCCAATGCGAGCTCTGCAGATGCCCTAGCGTCGTCCGACGCGATCGTCCATGCGGTCACACGGTCGCGCATGTCGCTGAACGCACCGACCACAAGGTCAATCTCCCGCGCACTTCCCGGTGCGGGCAGGGGTACTGATGCGTTGCCGGATGCGAGTGCGGTGGTGGCGCGGGCGAGTTCCGAAAGCGGTGCCACCAGCGCGCTCGTTCGAAGCACACCCACGACCACGGAGACAAACCCGATCGCGATTCCCGCCTCGACGGCGGCGTCTCGGACGCGCCTTGCGGGGGCGATGACGTCCGTCACTGCCATCGTGATCGCGACTGTCCACCCAGTCTCCTGCGAGCGCGCAACCCCCAGGACATGCGGCGCGCCGTTGATGGAGACGTTCGAGCCGGGATCGGTCGGGTCGACTCCTGCGAGCCACGGGATGGGTGATCGAGCATTCGTCGCGGGATCGTCCGGTCCGAAAACGGAACGCCCGTCAATGTCCGCCACGACGGCGAGCCCGCCAGTGTGGTTGACGTGGTCAGCGATCCCACGGACCAAGCGATCAAGTTTGCGTGTCTCAATCCCAACGGCAACGACGCCCCGCACGGTGCGCGTCTGGGAAGCGCGGTCAAACACTGGTGCATAGAAGTAGACAGATGGGAGCCCGCTAGTCTCCGAGGTGGAGATCTCCCACGCGCTTGACCCGGCCACGGCTTGCTGGAACCCTGGATACGCGGACGCGTTCGTGTTGCGGGATGGTGAGGACGAACCCAGCCGTTGCCCGTCGGGCGCGAAAGTCGCGAAACGGGTCTCGTAGCCGATCTGCTTGGCCAACGTCTGGATCAAGGCATCGTGGCTCGCTGCCGAGGCTTCAGGGGTAGCCAGCGACACGATGGTCGCCGCCGCCGATGCCGCAACGGTGAGTGCCCGGATGCGGTCGTCAATGGTGTTGGCGACGGTCAGCGCGTGGACGGCAGTGACTTGTCGGGCTCGGGCAAGCGCCTCACGCTCGATCTGCTCGCTGGCGAACCAAACAACGAATGCCAGTGGTGCGAGCGACGCAATGCTGACCATGATGGCAAGGCGCACACCGATGCCCAACGCCCGGCCGCGACGGGGACCGCGCCCGCTGCTGACGCTCATCATTGACCTGCCATGATCACGTTACCTGTCGCCGACTGCGGATGATGGTGGCGTTGGCGCGTCGTCTCCGCTCACGACTACAGTAATCGCATCCGTGCGCGTGGGGTTGTGCACGGGTCAGTGCGGGGGCAATGGGTGGGTGGCAGTGACTGGTGGGCGCGTCGTCGTGGCAGATGCGCAGCCACTGTTCAGGGTTGGCGTGTGCGTCGCCGTCCGGGCTTCCGGGATGCTCGAAGTGGTCGGCGAGGCCGACGATGCCGAAGCCTTGCTTCGCATGATCGCGCATTCAGACGTGCGGGTGGCGGTTGTGGGCACGAATGTGCCGCCGATGCCGGGCGCGGGACGGGTGATCGGCCTTGGCGCAGCGATGGCTGTCCGCCGGCGGTTCCCGAACGTCGCGGTCATCGTGGTTGCGCAACGTCCGCGTGAGGCCGAGCTGTTCGACGCATTGCGGTTCGGCGCGGCTGCCTACCTTGGTCGCACAGTCGAGCCGGCGGCCCTCGTGGACGTGTTGGTGCGGGTCGCGAGTGGTGCGTTCGTGTTCGACGCGTCGGTTGTAAACCACCGCGATTGGGCCTCAGAAGCGCCTGTGCCCGACGCCGCAGGTGAAGGCGGCGAACGGGATGGAAACGAGGGAGTGTCGTCTCGCGAGCTCGAGGTCCTGTCGCTCGTTGGTCGCGGTCGCAGCAACCGGGCGATTGGTGAGGCCCTCCAGATCAGCGATCAAGCGGTGAAGAACCACGTCACGGCGCTGCTTCGCAAGTTGGGAGTGTCCGACCGCACGCAGGCGGTCGTGGAGGCAATCCGGCTCGGGCTGATCCAGCCATAGGCGAACTCAAACACTGGGCGCGCGCGTGCTACATTGGCGGGCGCCGGGCGGCGACGCCGGGCGATCCAAGCGTCTCCGATTCGCGTCGCGTTGGGACGGTTGGCCCGGAGGTCTGGACTTGAGACGGTTCCTGCGCGATGAGTCAGGTCAGGGGCTCGTGGAGTACGCCCTGATCGTCTTCCTGATCGCCGTGGTCGTTATCGCGATTCTGCTTCTGCTTGGGCCGCAGATTGCGAACATCTTCAACAGCATCTACCAGACCATCTAGGTGGGCGCTGCCGGTCATCCTGCCGGGCAGGGCTTTCCCGCTTTCCGTTGGTCGCCTATGGTTGGTGCAGCGCAAAGCGGGCGGTGAAGGTCGTCCCCTCGTCATCTGAACTCGCGACCTCGATGTCACCGCCGTGTCGGCGTGCGACCTCACGGGCGATCGCCAGTCCGAGTCCGCTCCCGTCGGTCTGCCGTGATCGTGACTTGTCGACGCGGTAGAAGCGCTCGAAGATGAACGGCAGATCGTCTGGCGGGATCACGGTGCCCGTGTTGTGGACCCGGACGTAAACCGTTTCACCGGAGCTCACACGCCGCGTGCCGACATCGATGGACACGGTCGCCCCTTCGGGCGCGTGCTTGATGGCGTTTTCGATGAGGTTGGAGACGAGCAGGTCGACTTGCGATGGATCGCCGACAAACTCAGGGACTAGCCCGATCGTCGCGCGCATCTCCTGAGCACGTGCCTCTGCAAGGTGGCCGAGGCGGCGCACCGCCTCCTGCGCGATCCCGTCTAGCCCGACCGGGTCGCGTCGCGGTTCACCGCGCACGGCCTCGACCTTTGATAGGTAGAGCAGGTCCTCGACGAGGTTTCGCATGCGGGCTGCCTCCTCCGAGATGATCGCTCCGGCACGCATCGCACCTTCTTCACCCGGAAGGGCGCCGTCGAGGAGGGCAGCCGAGAACCCTTGGATTGAGGTGAGGGGCGTGCGCAACTCGTGGGAGGCATCAGCGACGAAGTTTCGGAGCGAGGCTTGCGACCGACGGACCTCGTCAGCCATGTCATTGAACGTCCGGCCAAGCGCGGCAATCTCGTCGTGTCCCGAGACCGGCACCCGCGCATTTAGGTCGCCGCCAGCGATTTGCTGTGCCGCGATGGAGATACGGCCGATACCGGAACTGATCGAACCAGCGACACTGGTCGCGGCCGCTAAGGAGATGGCGAGCGCAATCGACCCGGCGACGGCGAGGCGCGGACCGAGGTCCCGCCACGCTGACTGCAGGTCGCGGGAGGGGGTAGCCAGGACGACCCGGTACTTTCCAATCGCACCCGGGCGGAGCGGTTCGGCTGCCATGCCGCCGGTCGGCCTGGAACCGGCCCGGGCCATTGCTGCGCGGGCGGTTCGTTCGTTCCTCCCCGGGTCGAAGTCCGGGTTCGGCCCCCCGGACAGGTCGGTGGTCACCATGACGACCGGAGAGTCGAGGTCAGCGTACGCCTCCCACACGATGACCGGTGGACCCGCGTTGCCAAGCCGGGCGCGGGCACCGACGAGTCCCCACCCACGGTCGCTGGCACTCGCACCGAATGGTCGTAGCTGGATGCGTCGACCGAGGACAGTGAAGTCGAACATCGCCGGGGCCGGCGCGCTGGCGGCGTTCGCGGGAATACCAATGTTCTTGCCGATCAGGCGGCTGCGGGAGACGCGGTCATCATCGTCGTCGTCGTCGTCGTCGTCGTCGTCGGTACGTCGGTGGTCGGCGACCACCGTTCCTCCGGGCTCGACGATCAGGACGGCGTCCGCCTCGCCCCGAACCTGCCCGGCGAGGATCATCGCGATGGCCTCAGGACCGACTTGCTGCTGCTCGAGTTGGCGCGCGGTGAACGTGCTGATGATCGCTAGGTCGCTCAAGTGATCGACGGCAATACGTGTCCGGTAGTCGCGGACGACGAGCGCCACCGCGCCTCCAGCGAGCAGAAGCGCCAGCGCGGCGACCGATGCAAAGGCGAGAACGAGCCGGGTGCGGACGCTGGAGATGGGGCGCAATGCCCGGGCGGCGATCGTCGGGCGACCGTCAATCGTGAGCCCTCGTCGGTTGCTCGAACTTGGGGCCGGGCGCTCAGGGTCGTTCCCGGATTCTCCCCCGGTTGCGGGGGACGCGCCAGATGCCACCGTCTCCATCCTTCCGCCACCGTTGGGTGGCTACGTGCCGCGCAACGCAGGTTCGGTCGGTGAGTCCAGTGCGACCACCTTGTAGCCGACACCCCGCACGGTCTGGATCTGGGCGCGGCTCCCCTCGAGCTTTGCGCGGACCCATGTCACGTGGACATCGACCGTACGGCTGTCGCCAAAATACTCGTACCCCCAGACCCGGCTGATGAGTTGCTCACGTGAGAGGACGCGCCCGTTCTCCTGGGCCAGTGCAAGCAGGAGGTCGAACTCCTTCGCGCGCATCTGGACTTGACGCCCGGCGACGGTCACTTCGCGTCGCGCCGGGTCGATTAATACGTCGCCGACCTCGACGGTGGCGTCCGCCTCCACACGGTTCGTTGTGCGCCGAAGGACGGCCTTGACGCGGGCGACGAGTTCGCGAGGGTTGAAGGGCTTGGTGACGTAG